>CADEHD010000065.1 GCA_902827055.1 uncultured Chloroflexota bacterium
GGCGGGCCTGATCGGTGCATCCACGCCGGAGGTGCAGGCGGACCGTCTCGGCGTGGCGCTGCTGCAGGCGCGCCGCTCGAGGAGCGTGGTGGTCCTCAAGGGCGCCTGCACGATCGTCGCAGCACCGGACGGGCGCGCGCGGCTCTCGAGCGCGGCGAACTCGATGCTGGCGACCGGCGGCACTGGCGATGTGCTCGCGGGGCTGATCACGGGGCTGCTCGCGCAGGGCCTCGACGCGTTCGACGCGGCCAGCGCGGCGGTGCACATCCACGCGGAGGCAGCGCGCGCGGTCGCTGACTCGATCGGCGCGGCGGGCGGGCTCGCGCAGGACCTCCTGCCACACCTCGGCCCGGTGCGGCGCCTCCTCGACGGCGGCACTACGCTCGGCGCGACGTCGCCCTTCGCGGGGCCGGGGCTGGGCGCGGGCGGCGGCTTCGGCGGGCTCGGTCCCCTCGGTGGGCTGGGCGGCGCGGGCGGTTTCGGGGGCCTCGGTGGCCTCGGTGGATTCATGGGTGGCGGCGGCCCCGCCTGAGCGATGGAGCGCCCGGCCCCCCGTACGGAGGCGGCTGCTAAACTGAAATCGCGAGCGGCGGGCGTACCTCGGGTCACCGAGGCCCCCAGAGGAGGCCGTACGTGAGCGAGCATTCCAGCGGAGATCGGCCACAGGACACGGACCCGGTCGCGCTGGTGTTCCCCGGACAGGGTTCGCAGGCTCCCGGGATGGGGCGCCTGGTCCACGAACACTCCCCTCGGGCGCGGCACGCGTTCGAGGAAGCCAGCGACGTCACCGGCATCGACCTCGTGAAGGTCTGTTTCGAGTCGGACGTCGACGACCTCGCCGAGACCACCTACACGCAGCCAGCGGTGCTCACCACCTCGGTCGCGATGATCGAGGCGATGCGCGAGAAGCTCTCCGAGACCGGTAAGCGGCTGCGGCCGCGCCTCTTCGGCGGTCACTCGCTCGGGCTCTTCAGCGCGGCCGTGGCCTCGGAGGCGCTGACGTTCCGCGATGCACTCCTCGTGGTCGTCGAGCGCGCCCGATTGATGAGCTCGTTCAACGCAACCAGGCCGGTCGGGATGGCCTCGATCATCGGCCTCGACAGCGACGCGGTGGCGCAGATCTGCGAGGACGCGACGCGCTCGACGCTGGACCGCGTCGATGTCGCGAACCACAACCTCGACACCCAGACGGTCATTTCCGGCGACGTGACCGCCCTCGAGCGGGCCATGGAGCGCGCGCGCGAGCTGCAGGGCCGCGTCATCCGCCTCAAGGTGAAGGTGTCGTCGCACACGCCTCTCCACGAGGAGCAGGCGCAAGAGTTCGCGCTCCGCATCGACGAGATCCCGCTGGCGGACCCCCTCGAGCCGATCATCTCGAACATCAGCTCGCGGGCGCTCCGCACCGCCGAGGACCTGCGCGGGGAGTTCCGCGCGCAGCTCCGCTCGCCCGTCTACTGGGCAGACAACGTCCGCGAGATGGCGCGCCAGGGCGTCGACACGTTCGTCGAAGCGGGACCCGGGCACGTCCTCGCGCGGATGGTCAAGCGGGTCCAGGAGTCGCTCACCGCCGTATCACTCGATGACGCGACGGAGCCCCCGATTCCGATCTCGGCGCTTCCCCAGGACCTCTCGGCCAGGGGCTCCAGCTAGGCTCTTGCCGCCGACGGCCTCATACTCGTGAGCATCGATTCCAGACGCGCACGCCCCGAGGGGGCCCCATGCCTCGAGTAGTGGTCACGGGTCTGGGCATGCTCACGCCCCTGGGGAACGACGTGGAGTCCACCTGGACTGCGCTCGTCGAGGGGCGCTCGGGCATCGACCGGATCACGTCCTTCGACACCACGGCGTACGAGCACGCGATCGGGGGCGAGCTCAAGGGCTTCGACCCCGAACAGCACATCGACGGCAAGCTGCTCCGCCGCATCGACCGCGCCAACGTCCTCGCGATTACGGCCGCGCAGCAGGCCGTCGCCAGCGCCAGTCTCGACGTGGCCGCGGAGGACCCGGAGCGGGTGGGTGTCATCCTGGGGACCGGCATGGGCGGGGCCCATCTGATCGTCGAGCAGCAACAGGTGCTCACGGAGAAGGGACCGCGCCGCGTCTCGCCGTTCATGGCGACGCAGATGCTCCCCGACACCGCGACCGGGCTCGTCGCGATTGCACTCGGGGCGCGCGGCCCCAACTTCGCGATCACCGCCGCCTGTGCCACGGGTGGTGCCGCCATCGGCGAGGCGGCCGAGATCATCGCGCGCGGCGACGCGGACGTGGTGGTCGCAGGTGGGTTCGAAGCGCCGCTCCGCCCGATCTACTACGCGGGCTTTGCGGCGATGAAGGCGCTGGCGGCGCACGAGGACCCGACGAAGGCGGTACGGCCCTTCGAGGCGAATCGTTCCGGGTTCGTGGTCGCGGAGGGCGCGGGCGTGGTGATCCTCGAATCCCTCGAGCACGCACAGGCGCGCGGCGCGACGATTCGCGGTGAATGGCTGGCCGCTGGCTCGGCGAACGACGCCTTCGATATGGCGGCTCCCGCCGACGACGGCGCGGGGATCGTCTCCGCGATGCGGCGTGCCCTGGCGCGCGCCCGCCTGGAGCCCGCAGCCATCGACTACGTCAACGCCCACGGGCCCGGGACTCCGGTCGGCGACCGCATCGAGTCCCGCGCCATCCGCCGCTTCTTCGGTGAACACGCCGACACCCTCATGGTCTCGTCGACGAAGTCGATGCACGGACACATGATGGGTGCAGCCGGGGCGGTCGAGGCGATCATCGCGCTCCTCGCCTGCGAGCGCGGTATCGTGCCTCCCACCATCAACTACGACCAGCCCGACCCCGAGTGCGACCTCGACTTCGTGCCCAACGTCGCGCGGACCACGCCGGTCCGCCGCGCGATGAGCACCTCGGTCGGTCTCGGCGGGCACAACTCCGCCATCATCTTCGAACGCTGGGAGCCGTCATGACCTCGATCTCCGCCACACACTCCGGGTTCCCCCGTCGCGTCGTCGTCACGGGCGTGGGCATGGTGACGCCCGTAGGCATCGGGCGCGAGGAATCCTGGCGCGCCCTCCTCGCCGGGGAGAACGGCATTACCGGCGTGACGCTCATCGACGCCCACGACATCGCCTCCCGCGTGGTCGGCGAGGTCAAGAACTTCGACGCCCTCCAGTACGTCGACCGGAAGGAGGCGCGGCGGATGGACCGATTCACACACCTCTCGATCGCCGCGTCGCAGGAGGCGCTGGACCAGTCGGGACTCGATGTCAGCGTGGCCGCCGATGACATCGGCGCGATGATCGGCTGCGGCATCGGCGGCCTGTCGTGGCTCGACGAGGGCTACCGGACGCTCTTCGAGAAGGGCCCGGACCGCGTGTCTCCGTTCCTGGTGCCGGCGTTCATCCCGGACATGGCGGCGGGACAGGTGTCGATCCGCTTCGGACTCCGCGGTCCCAACTACAACACGATCTCGGCCTGCGCCTCCGGCGCGGACGCGGTCGGCACGGCGTTCGAGGTGATTCGGCGCGGGGACGCGGTCGCGATGTTCGCCGGCGGCGCCGAGGCCCCCATCACGCGGATGGGACTCGCGGCCTTCCACGCGGCACGCGCGGTCTCCACCGAGCGCAACGACGATCCCGAGCACGCCTCGCGGCCGTTCGACCTCGAGCGTGACGGCTTCGTGCTCGCCGAGGGCGCCGCCACGCTGATCCTCGAGGACCTCGAGTTCGCGCGCGCCCGCGGCGCCACGCCCATCGCCGAGATGGTGGCGTACGGCCAGTCCGCCGACGCCTTCCACATCACACAGCCCTCCGAGAACGGAGAGGGCGCAGCTCGCGCGATGACCGTGGCGCTGCGCAAGGCGGGCATCGCGGCCAGCGAGGTCAACTACATCAACGCGCACGGCACCAGCACGCCGCTGAACGACAAGTTCGAGACGCTCTCGATCAAGCGCGTGTTCGGGGAGTCGGCGGCCGCCATCCCGATCTCCTCCACCAAGTCGATGACGGGGCACACGCTCGGCGCCGCGGGCGGCATCGAGGCGGCCGTGGCTGTCCTCACCCTGCGCGACCAGAAGATCCACCCGACGCGCAACCTGGTGGTCCCGGACCCCGAGTGCGACCTCGACTACGTGCCCGGCTCGGCCCGCGAAGCCAGCCTGCGCTACGTGATGTCGAACTCGCTCGGCTTCGGCGGCCACAACTCGAGCCTGATCTTCAAGCGCTGGGAGGACTAGCGCGCATAATCGGCCGCACAGCTACGCTGCACCTACTCCCCACCCCCAGAGGGTGAACTGTGACTGCTGACCTGTGACCGCCCAGCTCAATCGGCCGATTGCCGAGCCCGCCCGCATCGAGGCAGGCTCCGGTGGCCGGCTCTGGCGCATCCGCGAGCAGCCCGACCTCGCGATCTTCGCGGGTGCGGCCTGGCCGCCGCTGGTCTCGACGCTGCTCTGGCATCGCGAGGCGCGCTCGATCCCCGACGGGCTCGACTACCTGGGCGAGCCGCACGAACTCACGGATCCCGCACTGATGCCGGACCTCGGGGTCGCGGTCGACCGCCTGGCGCGCGCCTGCGTGGGCCACGAGACGGTGGCGGTCCTCGGGGACTACGACGTCGACGGGATTACGTCGACTACGATCCTCGTCGAGGGGTTGAGCGAGCTCGGAGCGCACCCCATCTCCTACCTCCCGCACCGGTTCACCGAGGGCTACGGCCCGAACGTGAACGCCGTGCGGTTCCTCCACGCGCAGGGCGCCTCCGTGCTGGTCACCGCCGACTGCGGCACGTCCGCTGTCGCCGAGGTCGCCCTCGCGAACGAGCTCGGCATGGACGTGCTCATCCTCGACCACCACACGGTGCCGGACGAGCTGCCGGACGCGCTCGCCCTCGTGAATCCCAAGCTGGCCCACTCCGAGTACGGCTCGGAACCGGCGGCGTGCGGCGTTGCCTACAAGGTGGTCCACGACCTCTTCGACCGCCTCGGCGTCCCGTACGACCCCTCCGAGCACCGCGCGCTGGTCGCCCTCGGGACGATCTGCGACCTCGCGCCGCTGGTCAGCGAGAACCGCGACCTGGTGCGCATCGGCCTCATCGCCCTCGCAAAGTCCCGGCGGCTGGGCCTGCTGGCGCTCGCCGCCGAGGCCCGCGTGAAGCTCGAGGAGGCCGACCCGGAGATGTGCGGGTGGGCGCTGGGGCCGCGCCTCAACGCGGCGGGACGCATGGACCACGCGCAGCACGCCCTGGAGCTCCTGCTCACGAAGGACGAGTGGCGCGCGAAGCAGCTCGCGATGAAGCTCGAGGAGCTGAACCGGCAGCGCCGCGAGGAGACGCAGCTCGCGTTCCAGCGCGCGGCCGAAGTCCTGGGGACGGAGGGCGGGAAGGCTCCGGTCATCATCGTCGCGGACGAGGCGATCTCGTCCGGCATCGTGGGCCTGGTGGCGTCGCGCCTCGCCGAGCAGTTCCACCGCCCCTCGATCGTGATGCAGCTCGCGGATGGCGAGGGCCGCGCCTCCTGCCGCTCGATCCCGGACTTCGACATCACCGCCCTGCTGAGGCGACACCCGGATCTCTTCAAGCGCTTCGGCGGGCACCGCGCCGCCGCGGGCTTCACAATCGACGCCGCACGCCTCGAGGAGTTGCGCGCGCGACTGACCGAGGACACGGCCAGCCGCCTCGATGTCTCGAAGCTCGCCCCCACGATCGAGGTCGACGCGGAGCTCCCGCTGCACCTCGTCAACAGCGACCTGCTGCGCTGGCTCGGACGACTCGGCCCCCACGGGCAGTCGAACCCCAGCCCCACCTTCCTCTCCCCGGGGGTCGAGATCCGCCGCTCGCGGGCCGTCGGCAAAGACGGTTCACACCTGCAGTTCCAGCTCAGGGAGGGCCGCGTGACGTGGAGCGCGATCTCCTTCGGCAACGCGGAGTACGCCATCCCCGATGGCGAGCGAGCGGACATCGTGTACACGTTCCGGCGCGACTCGCTGCGCGGCACGCTGCAACTCGAGGTACTCGACCTGCGACCGGCCCACTGACCTAGGTCCGCACCTGCTACC
Organism: uncultured Chloroflexota bacterium; assembly: GCA_902827055.1. GTDB lineage: Bacteria > Chloroflexota > Dehalococcoidia > UBA2979 > UBA2979 > RBC038. The sequence continues at coordinate 6,045 of CADEHD010000065.1, forward strand.
CCGATCGGTCTTGCCCTCGGCAGTACCATCGGTTCATTACGAAAGGGGTAGCAGCCTTGAAAGCGTATACGTCGCAGCAGCTTCGCAACGTGGTCCTGATGGGGCACAGCGGATCAGGGAAGACCGCACTCACCGAGGCGTTGCTGTTTGCTTCGGGCGCTGTCTCGCGCATGGGTCGCGTCGAGGACCGCAACACGGTCTCCGACTTCGATGAGCAGGAACACACGCACCACTACTCCGTCTCGACGAGCGTCATCCCGGTCGAGTGGTCCGATGTCCGCGTCAACGTCCTCGACACTCCCGGGTACCCCGACTTCGTCGGCGAGGTCATCGCCGGCGTCGCCGCAGCCGATGCCGCGCTGATCACGGTCGACGCCGCTGGAGGCGTGCAGGCCGGCACCGAGGAGGCCTGGGCGCTGGCAGCCGAGGCCGGGCTCCCTCGTCTCTTCCTCGTGACGCGGCTCGATCGCGAGAACACGAGCTTCGAAGAGGTCCTCGAGGCACTCCGTACCCGATTCGGCACTCGCACCGTCCCGCTGGCGATCCCGGTCGGCTCTGCGCACGACATCGTCGGCACGATCGACCTGCTCTCGGGCGAGTTGCGCCACAAGGACGGCTCGAGCGGACCCGCGCCCACCGACCTCGCGAGCGCGATTGCGGCCGCACGCGACCAGCTCGCGGAGTCCGTCGCGGAAACCGACGACGTGCTCCTCGGGAAGTACCTCGAGGGCGAGGCGATCTCGGACGAGGAGCTGGCGCGCGCGCTCCACGATGCGTTCGCCCGCGGCGAGGTCGCACCGGTGCTGCCCGTGGCCGCGCCGGCCCTCGTCGGGGTGCGCCCGCTCCTCGACGACATCGCGCGGATCTTCCCTGCGCCCCTGGGCCGTGAGCACGCGCTCGAGGACGGCAAGGTGGCCCTCACGGAGACGACGACGCCCCTCGTGGTTCGCGTCTTCAAGACCACCGCCGACCCGTTCGTGGGGCGCGTCACGTACATGAAGGTGCTGTCCGGCACGCTGTCGGCCGACGCGCATCCCCACAACGTGCAGCACAACGTCGCTGAACGGCTGGGGCACCTCTACCTGCCCCGCGGCAAGGAGCAGATCGAAGTACCGGCGCTCGTCGCCGGCGACATCGGTGTCGCCGCCAAGCTCCAGGCAACGCTCACCGGTGACACGCTGGTCTCGAGCCCGGCGCAGGCGGTACGCGCGCCGCGACTCCCGTTCCCCGCCCCCACCTACCGTTCCGCGATCCATCCGCGCGGCAAGGCGGACGTCGACAAGCTCTCGAGCGCCCTCGCCCGCCTCATGGAGCAGGACCAGACCCTGCGCGTCGAGCGCGACCCCGACACCGCGGAGCTCATCCTCACGACGATCGGCGAGGCACAGGCCGCGATCGTCGCGGCGCGGTTGGAGAAGAACTTCGGGGTCGGCGTCGATATCACGCTCCCCCGCGTCCCCTACCGCGAGACGGTCACCACGGCCGCCAAGTCCGAGTTCAAGCACAAGAAGCAGACCGGCGGGCACGGCCAGTACGGCCATGTGGTCATCGAGATCGAACCGGCGGCGCGCGGCGCGGGCTTCGTCTTCGCGGACAAGGTCGTCGGCGGCACGGTCCCGAGGAACTTCATCCCGGCCGTCGAGAAGGGGGTCGTCGAGAACCTGCCGACCGGGCCCCTCTCGAAGTCGCCGATCGTCGATCTCCGCGTGACGCTGCTCGACGGGTCCTACCACGCCGTCGATTCCTCGGAAATGGCCTTCAAGATCGCGGCGGCGCAGGCGCTGCACCAGGGGGTGCTCAGCGCCCGCCCGGTGCTCCTCGAGCCGGTGATGAAGCTCCATATCCGCGTCCCGAGCAGCTACGTCGGCGACGTGATGAACGACCTCAGTGGGCGGCGCGGGCACGTCCACGGCGTGAACCCGATGGCGGACGTGAGCGAGATCGATGCGGAGGCGCCCCTCGCGGAGGTCCAGCGCTACGCCACGGATCTCCGCGCGATCAGCCACGGACGCGGGCGCTTCACCATCGAGTTCGACCGTTACGTCGAGGTACCGCCGAACGTCCAGGACCAGGTGCTGAAGGCGCTCGCGGCGGTCTGACGCGGCCTCCTGCGGTCGGACGCCGAGCGCGCCACGGTCGAGCGGTCACGGGCGCGCGCCCATACCATCGAGTCATGCGAGCAGGCATGACCTATGGGCGCGCGCTCCGGCTGCTCATCGCCGGATTCGTCCTCGGACGCTGCCCCGCCTGCGGGCGCGCCTCGATGTTCCGAAGCGCCCTCGAACTGCACGAGCGCTGCCCGAGCTGCGGCGTCCGCCACTCACTCGAGGACGGCGCCTGGCTCGGAGCCGTCGCGATCGGTTACGGCATCGCCGCCTTGTTCGCGATCGCGCTCACGGTCCTCGAGCTGAACGTGCACTTCATCGCGCGCGCCGGACTGGATCCCACCTGGACCATCGCCGCGCTGGCGATTCCAGTCACGATGCTCGCGTACCGTCCCGCGAAGGGGCTGTGGTTCACGCTCCTCTACCTCTACGGCCTCGGCGGCGAGCCGGACGGAACCCACGGCGCTACCGAGGCGTGAACGTCTGCCGCATCCCGTTGACCTCGATCGTGTAGCTCACCCCGGGGAGGAAGCCGCCCCCGAGCGGCACGTCGTGCGTGACGATGCCGTAGATCGCGGTGCACGCGACGTTCCCCGTGGGCAGGTGGTTGTACACGGCGACGCGCACGGCGTCCGAAGCCCGCGTGACCTCGGCGCGCGAGTACTGGGCGCACCCGCTCGGGAGTCCCGAGGTGATTCGCGCGGTGGCGTTCCCCCGGCCGTCCCCACTGACCTCGAATCGCTCGATGGGCGCGCGTTCCTCGGCGCGCCCGGGCGGCACGGTCGGCTGCACGGCGGGTGTGCTGGTGGGCCGCACAGTGGGCGCGGCGGTGGGCGCCGTCGGGGGCGCCGTCGGGGGCGCCGTCGCTGTCGCAGTAGCCGTCGCTGTCGCAGTGGCCGTCGCAGTCGTAGTCGTAGTCGGCGAGGG
>CADEHD010000066.1 GCA_902827055.1 uncultured Chloroflexota bacterium
GGGGCGGCCGGGGCGGCCGGGGCGGCCGGGGCGGCCGGGGCGGCCGGGGCGGCCGCGAGGCTCGGTGCGGGGAGCGCGAGGGCCTGGCCGGCGCGGAGGGGTGCCTCGGGCGTGAGCTTGTTCAGCTGCAGGAGGGCGGGGGTCTCGACTCGGTGCTGGGCCGCCACCGAGTCGTAGGTGTCACCGGCCTTCACGATGTGGAAGCCGCCGGGCGCGTTCGGGTTCACCTCGACGGGGGGAGGCGGCGCACACGCTCCGATGAGCGCGGCGACGAGGAGGAGTGGCAGCAGACGGCGAGTCATCTCCTCCGATCATCGGTCGCGATCGGGGGCACCTGTACGTTTCCCAACGGGGATTCCGAACTAGCCCGCCGTTTCCACCGTCTCCGCTGTGACCTCGTCCGGGACCGGCGGCCGCAGGTACTCCTCGATGGCGGCGAGCAGGTCCGCGTCCGACTCGAGACTGCGGCTGATGCCCGAGAGCAGCCCCATCACGCGCGCGATGAGGATGACGTCGGGCGGCACCTCGACCAGCGGGTTGGCGCGGAGGATGCGCCCCAGCCGGACGTTGACCTCGGCGAAGAGCTGCTGGTCGATATAGGCCTTGCCCGAGCGGAGCACATCGCCGAGGAACGCCTGCCCGATGGCGGCGTACGTCTCCTCGTCGCGGACGCGGGCGCGGAACCCCATGTCCTCCATCGCCTCCGTGATCTCGGTGGGGCGCTGGGCGATGATGGCCGTGGTCAGCACGATCACCATCTCGCGGAACTCGTCGGTGAGGCGCTTCGTGAGGCCGAAGTCGATGAGCCCGATGCGCATCGGGTGGGTGCCGTCCGGCGGGAGGACCAGCAGGTTTCCCGGGTGGGGGTCGGCGTGGAACATGCCGTGGCGCAGGATCATGGTGTTGTAGAGGTCGATGAGCGTGTCCGCGGCGCGGGCCGGGTCCACCCCCGCGGCCCGCAGAGCCTCGAGGTCAGTGATCCGGATGCCATCGAGGTAGTCCATCGTGAGGACTCGGCGCGCCGAGCGCTGCCAGTAGATGCGCGGGATCGTGACGTCGGGGCGGCCGTCGAGGAGCCGCGCCAGCTCCTCGGACGCACGGCCCTCGTGGAGGAAGTCCACCTCCTCCGGGGCGTTGCGGGACATCTCCTGCGCGACCGGGCGGAGGTCGAACACCGTTTCGATGCGCGCCCAGACGTTGGCGAGCCAGCGAATGACATCGAGGTCCCATTCGACCACCCGCTCGATGCCCGGGTACTGGACCTTCACCGCGACGTCGGTGCCGTCGTGGAGGGTGGCCCGGTAGACCTGCGCGAGCGACGCGGCCGCGATCGGGTGCGGGTCGAAGGTCGCGTACAGCTCCTCCACGGTGGCGCCCAGTTCGCCCTCGATGACCGCGCGCATCTCCGGCCAGGGGCGCGGCGGAACCGCGTCGTGGAGCAGCGAGAGCGTGCGGACGTACTCCTCCATGAGGATGTCGGCGCGGCTCCCGAGGAACTGGCAGGTCTTGATGATCAGGCCCTGCTGCTTCACCGCGCGGCGCACGATGGCCTCGGCGGCGGCCTGGTGGAATCGGTGCGTGGCGCCCTCCATGGCCGCGACCCCGAAGAGCCGGCGCTGGAGGCGGAGGACGCGCCAGCGGAGCCAGAGGCTGACCACCGTGGCCACGAGGGGCAGCGAGCGCCGGATGCGCCCGTAGGGAGGGCGGACCGGGGCATGGATCTGCTTGCCGCCGACCTCCGAGCGGTAGGCCATCGGGTGTCCTCCCAGCTACTCGTGAATCACGTCACAAGTGTAGCCCCGCACGCCGCGCCTCGCCTCGACACGACGGGCACGCGCCTCGGGCAGGCCGACGACGGGCCGCATCCAGTATCGCTGTTGCGCGACCCGCTGCGCCGCCGGGGCGTGGGCTTCGCGGGCTAGCGCGCCGGTCCGAGACTGAGCTGCATCACGTGACGCCGAGTACCCGCGCGCTGGACGTCGACGAAGCCTGCCGAGCGGAACATCGTCGTGAAGCCCATGAACCGGTAGCTCGGCGAGTCCGGGTCGACCGGGTACGCCTCGAGGAGTGACGCACCGCGCGCCGTCGCCTCGGCGATCGCGGCGTCGAGCAGCGCTCGGCCGAGGCCCGTACCGCGCTCGGCACGCGGTACGAAGAAGCAGACCAGCGACCAGACGACGTCCTCGGGGGCGTCGCCGCCCTTGAGTGCGGCCGCGCGGTATGACTCGCGCGGCGCGACCGAGCACCAGCCGACTGGGGTCGCGTCGCGGTAGGCGAGGAGGCCGATCGGCGTGCCGGCGTCGACGCGGCGCGCGAGCAGCGCCTTGCGGTCGTCGTTCGTGAGCTGCCCGCGGTTGGGCCCTGCCTCGCGCCAGACCATGCACCAGCAGTACCGCGGGCCCCCGCGGTCCTCGAACAGCCGCACGAGATCCGGCCAGCGCATGGCGTCGACCGCGTGGAACTCGAGGGGCGTCGCCTGGGGTGACACCGGTCCGGGCATCGGGACCTCGAAGTGTGATGAACCGCGCGAAAGCGCGCGGAATCGCCGTGGCTGCGAGCGTCTACGATAGACACATGACGACGCAGCTGGCCATGTTCAACCCCTTCCTTCCCTCGTTCCTCGCGGATCCATATCCCCACTACGCCGCGTTGCGGGCGCAGGATCCCGTGCACCGCAGCCTGGCGCTGCAGGTCTGGGTCGTCACGTCGTTCGCGGAGTCGGAGGCCGTGCTGCGCGATGCCGACACGTACTCCTCTGACCTGCGCGTGGCGACCAGCCCGCTGGCGCAGGCGCTCAACCAGCAGCGGAACGCCTCGCCGCTGGGGCACGTGGCGACCGTGCTGAACTCCGACCCACCCACCCACACGCGCCTCCGGAGCCTGGTCAACCGCGCGTTCACGCCACGCACCGTCGAGGCCCTGCGCGCGCGCATCGAGACCGTGACCGGGGAACTCCTGGACGCCGTGCCCGCCGGCGGGCCGTTCGACGTGATGACCGCGCTGGCCCAGCCGCTGCCCGTCATCGTGATCGCCGAGCTGCTCGGGATCCCCGCCGGAGACCGCGCGCGGTTCAAGCGCTGGTCGGACGAGATCGCCGCGACCACGCGCCCCATGGTGCCGCAGGCCGGCATCGAGGCGGCACGGCGCGCGACCACCGAGCTGATCGCCTACCTCGAGCCCGTCATCACCCGGCTCCGCGCGCAGCCCGAGGATGACCTGCTCTCGGCGCTGGTGCAGGCCGAGGAGTCGGGCGAGCGCCTGTCGCACGAGGAGTTGCTCGCGTTCGCGATCCTCCTGCTGGTGGCTGGCAACGAGACGACCACGAACCTCATCGGCAACGCCATGCTGGCGCTGCTCCGCAACCCGCAGGAGCTCGAAGCGCTGCGCGGCGAGCCGGAGCTGCTCCCGCGTGCCATCGAAGAGGCGCTGCGCTTCGACAGCCCCGTGCAGACGCTGATCCGCTTCGCGCGCCGGCCCGGGCGCCTGGGCGAGCGGACGATCCAGGCGGGCGAGTCGGTCCTGATCGCGCTGGGCGCCGCGAATCGCGATCCGGCGCGCTTCGTGGAGCCGGAGCGGCTCAATGTGCGCATCGAGCGCGAACGCCACCTCGCGTTCGGACTCGGGCCCCACTTCTGCCTCGGAGCGCCGCTCGCGCGGCTGGAGGCGGAGATCGTGCTCGGCGCGTTGCTGGAGCGCTGGCCGTCGCTGAGTCTCGCGGGCGAGCCCGCGCGAGGCGGCACGTTCACGCTGCGCGGACTCGATTCGCTGCCGGTGGCCGGGTGAGGAGCGGACAGGTGACGTACGACCCCGACAACGTCTTCGCTCGAATCCTCCGCGGCGAGATCCCCAGCGACCGCATCTACGAGGATGACGAGTTCATCGCATTCCGCGACATCGCGCCCGCCGCGCCGGTGCACGTAGTGCTGATTCCGCGCGGCGAGCCGCCTGCCTCGGTGGCCCGGCTGACCGCCGCAGACGCCGAGTGGGCGGGCCGGATGCTCGTCGCGGCGGGGGAAGTCGCGCGTCGGGCTGGCGTCGAGGAGAGCGGGTACCGGGTCGTATTCAACTGTGGTCGCGATGCCGGTCAGCTGGTGCCGCACCTCCATGCGCACGTCCTGGGCGGAGGCGACCTGGGCGCTGTGGCGGGAGCCGGCTGAGGCGCGGTTCGTTGTCGTGCGGCTGACTGACCTCAGGGTTTTCCCGGATCCACCCCGGTGCGCACCCTGAGCTAGCGTGAGGGGCGGCGCGCATCCGGCGCGCGGCCTGGGGAGGGAACCCCGATGAGCACACTTCCGCCCGTCTCCGGACCCGTGTCGAGTGCCCGCTCGGACGAGTTCGAGGGGCTGTTCGACCACCTGCTGTACGCCGTGTCGCACGACCTCCGGTCCCCGATGCTCTCGATCGGCCTGGGGGCGGAGCTCCTCGAGGGGAGCGGCGCGGACGAGCGGACTCGCCTGGGCGTTGAGTCGATCCAGCGTGGGCACGAGGACCTCGTGCGCCTCCTCGACGCGCTGACCCAGGTCTCGCGAGCGCGCCGGCGTCCCCTCGATGCGCAGCCCGTGCCCCTGGCGAGCCTCGTGCCCGACGCAACCGGCCTCGAGAGCGTCGCCGTGCGAGTCGACCCCCGCATCGTCGCCGAGCTGGCGGCCGTCGTGGGCGCGCCGCGCGTGGTGATCGGTGATGAGGACGTGCGCCTGATTGCTGCACTTCCGGGCGACATCGGCGAGGTGGAGGGCCCCCCGCTCGAAGCGCTGTTCGCCTCGCTCGGGCTACACGCCGGGACGACCGTCGCCGCGCTCGCGGTGATCCAGGTGCAGCTCGAGCGGCAGGGCGGCACGCTCGTCCTCGGGGGAGGGCAGGCCACCGCTCTGCTCCCCGCGTCGGTGGCCGTGGCCGGTTCGGGCGCGTGAGCCTCGAGTCGCTGACGCCGCGCGCGAGCGACGCGCCGGGCACCGTCTTCATCGTGGACGACGAGCCGGACCACGCCCTCATCGCGCGGCACGTCCTGCGCGGGATGGCGCCCGAGCTCGAAGTGCGCGTGCTGTCGACCATCGAGGGACTGGCCCGCGAGCTGGCGGTGGCGCCACCGGGGTCCGCCGTGCTCCTCGACCGGCTGCTGGGCGGCGTCGAGTCGTACGCGACGCTGCGGGAGGTGGCCGCCGGGCGGCCCGACCTCCGCTTCACGCTTGTCTCGGCGTGGTTGACGCCCGAGGAGGCGGAGCGCGCGCGCGAGGCCGGCGCGGCCGATGCCGCTCAGAAGCCGGCGAACCTCGATGGCTGGCGCACCCTGTTCCGAGGCATGCTCGGCCTCGTGTAGCCCCCGAGGCCGGCGCGGGAGGCGCCGACTATACTTGCGGCTATGTCGGTCGTGTTCACCTCGAGGCGGTGGCGCCGGCGCGTGTGGGCCCGTAGCTCAGTGGTTAGAGCAGTCGGCTTATAACCGACCGGTCCCTGGTTCGATCCCAGGCGGGCCTACCACCAGTCTCCCGTGGCCGTCAGCGCGGGCGCGCACCGACTCCAGCAGGGCGCTCCTCCCCACAGGCAATCACGTACGATGTTGTCTGTCGTCAGAAAGGCGTCAGAGGGGCCTGCACGACCCATCGGTCGTGCCGACACTTCATTTATGAAATAGCCCCCTGTCTCTGATCCGCGCCTGGGAGACGACCATGCCGCAGCTCCTCGAGCGAGTGCTCACGTCACCGAATCTACCGTCGCTTCCGGTCGCGGCCATGCGCCTCGTGCAGCTCGCACAGGACCCTGAGGTCGAGATCGACGACTTCGCGAACGTCATCAGCACCGACCCCGCGCTCACGTCTCGGGTGCTGCGGGCGGCGAACTCCAGCTACTACGGGCTGGCGAACAACGTCTCGACCATCCCTCGGGCGGTGATGGTCCTCGGGCTATCGACCGTGCGCATGCTCGCCCTCGGATTCACGCTGGTGCAGACCATGCAGGGTGCGCAGGGGCCGCACTTCGACTACACCGGGTTCTGGCGACGGAACCTGCTCACGGGAGTCGGTGCGCGCCTCGTTGCGATGCAGCTGCGGACCGCCGACCCCGAGGAGGCCTTCATTGGCGGCCTCCTGCACGGGGTCGGGATCCTCGCGATCCAGGGCACCATCCCGCAGGAGTACGCCGGCGTGGTGACTGCGGCGCGCGGTGACCACAAGCTGCTCGCGCAGCTCGAGCGGCAGCAGTTCGAGACCGACCACGCCGAGATCGCCCGCGAGCTGACCACTGCGTGGACCCTGCCGAGTGCCCTGGTCTCGGCCGTCAGCTACTACCTCGATGTCGACGCGTGCCCGCCGGAGTCGCGCGAGCTGGCGCGCTGCGTCGGGTTCGCTCGCCTCCTCGCGGAGGCGTCCGGTGAGCTGAACCCCGGCGAGGCGTACCGCGACTACATCGCAAGTGCCGCCGCGTGGTACGGCTTCAGCGAGAGCGAGGCGGAAAAGCTCTTCCTGGAGGTCCAGCGCGACGCCGCCGAGACCCGAGAGCTCTTCGAGATCCCCGACTGGGGTGGGCCGAACCCGGCGGAGTTGCTGCAGCGTGCACACGCCGCGCTCGCCGAGCTGAGCTTGCACGCCGTCGAGGAGCAGGTGCGCTGGCGCAAGGAGGCCGAGACGCTGGCAGACGAGGTCGCGACCGACCCGCTGACGGGTGTTGCGAACCGCCGTGCCCTCAGTGGCCGCCTCACCCGCGAGATCGAGATCGCGCGGTCGACGGGGTCACCGCTCAGCGTGCTGATGATCGACCTGGACCACTTCAAGACCGTGAACGACACGCAGGGACACGGGCGGGGTGACGACCTCCTGCGCGCGCTGGCCGCAGTGCTGCGCAAGGGCGTGCGGCCTCGCGATGTGGTGGCGCGATACGGCGGCGATGAGTTCTCCGTGCTGCTGCCGGGCTCCGGCCTGCGCGCTGCGGTGTTCGTGGGCGAGCGGCTGCGCCAGGGCGTCGAGAAGCTCGACCTGCGCGACGCCGACGGGAAGCGCCTCGCGATCACGGCGAGCTTCGGTGTCGCCGAGTACAACCCCGTCGAGCACGAGGGCCCCGAGGCGCTCCTCGCGCAGGCCGACCGCGCGTTGTACGAAGCCAAGCGCGCCGGCCGCAACCAGGTGGCGCACGCCGCATAGCTCGACCGTGGGCCAGCGCGCCGCGATGGTGGCCGGCGTCGGTGTACGCTCTGCGTCGTGGACGCACACCCGACGCACGACCCGGACGAGCACATCGCACGTGCGCGCCGCGCACTCGCGACGCACACGCCGCGGCTGCTGGACGACGACCTCCCGAGGCGCAACGCGGCCGTGCTGCTGCTGCTCCACCCCCTCGAGGGTGGGTCGGAGATCCTGTTCCAGGTGCGCACGAACCGCGTGCGCTTCCACAAGGGCGAGATCAGCTTGCCCGGCGGCGCGATCGATCTCGAGGACGAGTCGCCGCGACACGCGGCGCTCCGCGAGACCCACGAGGAGATCGGCGTCCACCCGGCGCACATCGAGGTGCTGGGCGGGCTCGACCAGATCGCGACGCGGAGCAGCAACTACCTGATCACACCGTTCGTCGGCGTCATCACCGCCACCACCCCGTACCCGTTCGCCCTCGCCAACCGCGAGGTGGCGGAGCTCCTGACCATCCCCGTCGAGGCGCTGCTCTCCGAGGAAGCCGTGCGCTGGGGCGTCGCCGACCGCGACGGGGAGCCGGTGGCCGAACGCGAGTTCTTCTACGGAGAACACCGCATCTGGGGTGCCACCGCGCGCATCCTCGGCAGCTACTTCGACCTCCTGGAGGGCGCCGGGTGACGCTGCTCTTCGTCCGTCATGGTGAGTCGGAGGGGAACGCGCGGCGGATCATGCAGGGCTGGCTCGACCTGCCCCTCTCCGACGTCGGGCACCGGCAGGCCGAGGCGGTGGCGCGCCGCCTCGCGAGGGCCGGGGCGACGCGGCTCTACGCGAGTCCGCTGCGGCGGGCGTGGCAGACCGCCGAGCGCATCGGCGAGGCCACCGGCCTGCCGCTGGAGCCCGTCGCCGGGTTTCGCGAGTACGGCTACGGGGCCGTGGAGGGCCTGACCTGGGACGACGCCGTGGCGCGGTTCGGGCTGACGACTGGCGACTGGGGCTCCGGGAAGGTCCCCGGGGAGGAAGGCTCCTCGGCATTCCACGCACGCGTGACGGCCGCGTTCGAGGAGGTGGCCGAGCGCCATCGCGACGACGTGGCGATCGTCGTGGCGCACGGCGGGACCATCGCGCGGCTCGTGGTGCACGTGCTGGGAGCGCCCATCGTCGCGTACCTGCCGTTCGCGACGCCGCGCAACGTGTCGATCACCGCGTTCGCCTGGGACCGCGACCGTGTCGTTCTCGCGGGGCTGAACGACGCGTGCCAGCTCGAGGGCATCACAGCGCCGGTCGACTAGCCGCGCGGGGGTGGGTCCGTCCAGCGGTCGTAGGTGACGAACCGCTCCAGCGGTGGGCGCTTGTTCGGGCCGTACGCGCGGTCGGGCCAGCCGACGAGGACGATCGCGGCCGACTCCCAGCCCTCGGGAATGCCGAGCAGCTCGTGGACTTCGGCCAGCTTGAGGCGATGCAGCGTCGTGATCCCGCTCGCGAGGCCGATCGCGCGGGCGGCGAGCATCAGGTTCTGCACCGACGGGTAGACCGACGCGCCTGTCGCGATGTTGGCGCGCCCTCGGACGCGGACGCAGGCGACCACGAGCACCGGGACTTGCGACAGGGGCTGGCGATCCGTGCCGCGCGGAGGCGGCGTGCCCCCGTACTGCTCGGCGAAGGCGGCTTCGTAGAGGGCGTCGAGCTGCGCCTTCACCTCCGCGTCCCGCACGACGATGAACCGCCACGGCTGCGCGTTCGACGCGGAGGGTCCATGGACGGCCGCCTGGAGGACCTCCTGGAGCGTGGCGTCATCGACAGGGCGGTCGGCGAAGGCGCGGACCTGGCGCTGGTGACGGAACAGCTCTTTGACGTCGGTGATCGGCTGCATCGCGTGCTCCTCCGAGGTAGGTGCGGCAACGACGCCCGGTCGCGCGTTGCTGGCAGGCAGGATGG
>CADEHD010000067.1 GCA_902827055.1 uncultured Chloroflexota bacterium
GGGTGGGCGTGCAGCCGCCCGTGCCGAGCTTCGGGCAGCTGATCCAGGACGGCGGGGGTGCGCGGACCCTGCGCGAAACGCCGCACCTCCTGCTGGCGCCGGGTGCCGTGGTGACGAGCCTCATGTTCGCGTTCGCGCTGCTGGGGGACGCCGTCACGGACGCGTTCCGGGGCCGCTGAGGGAGGCCTCGCGGGCTTCGGCCCGGCGGCGAGGGCGTCCCGCCCGATCAGGTGGGGCATCTCCCGAGGTGGCTCCGAAGGCCAGTGCTATACTTGCGGGTGTCCAACGCATGTTCGGCGGGGCCGTCCGGGCCCCTTTCAGCCTCCGAGCCAGCGCGGGGGCACGCTCGGGAGTGGGTTCACATTGGCAGTTACGACTGAACGCCTGCCGCGGTCGCTTGTCGCCCTGCAGATCGAAGTGGAGCCGGATCGCGTCGAAGCGTCGCTGGAGAAGGCGGCGAAGCGGGTAGCCCGGCAGGTGCGCATCCCCGGGTTCCGCCCGGGCAAGGCACCGCGCAGCATTGTGGAGCGCACGGTGGGACGTCCGGCGCTGCTCCAGGAAGCCCTCGATGAGCTGCTGCCCGAGGTCTACAACGAAGTCCTCGAGTCCGAGTCGATCGACGCGATTGCTCAGCCGGAATTCGACCTCGAGTCGATGGAACCGCTGGTGGTGAAGGCGCGCGTGCCGGTGCGCCCGACCGTGGACATCGATGGGTACCTCGAGCTGCGCGCGCCGCGCGCCGAGGCGACCGTGCAGGAGTCCGATATCGAGCGGGCGCTGACGAACCTGCGCCGCCGCTTTGCCACGCTGGAGCCCGTCGACCGCGAGATCGCGTGGGGCGACACGGTGCGAGCCGACGTGACCGTCCAGGCCGAGGGCCAGGCCGAGCCGCATGTCGAGGAGGACGCGGAGTTCCGCCTCGAAGAGGGCGCGGTCATCTCGCTGCCTGGCTTCCAGGAAGCGCTGCTCGGTCGCGCGCGTGGCGGGCCGTACGAGTTCGACGTAACGCTGCCCGAGGACTTCTCCGCGGAGGATCTGCGCGGCAAGCAGGCGCACTACGTGGTGACCATCCACGAGGTGAAGCAGGAGATCTTGCCGGACCTCGATGAGGAGTTCGTGCAGTCCCTGGACGAGGGCTTCGAGGGCGTGGATCAGCTGCGCGAGCGCATCGAGGCGCAGGTGCGCCAGACGGCGGACCAGGCCTCGTTGGGGCTGTACCACGACGAGATTGTGGACCTCCTGGTGGCCTCGGCGGAGCTGGACTACCCCGAGGTGCTGGTGACGCGTGAGGTCGATCGGATGATCGACGAGCAGTCGAACCACGCGTCGCACACGCAAGAGGGGCTCGATCGCTGGCTGGAGTCGATTGGGCACACCGAGGAAGAGGTCCGTGCCGAGCTGGAGCTGCAGGCCGACAATAACGTGCGCCGCGCCCTGGTCATCGGTGAGCTGATGCGCCGGGAGAACCTCGAGGTCAGCGACGCGGACATCGATGCGCGCGTCGACGAGTTGGTCACGAACATGATTGGTGCGGAGGCACCGGCAGAGAGCCGAGAGCGGATCCGCGAGTTGCTCAACACGGATGCCGGGCGGTCGCAGATGAAGAGCGACCTGGCGACGAAGGCGGCGCTGGGACGGCTGGTGGAGATCTGCTCGCAGCCGGACGACGCGACGGCGGAGCGGGCGCGCGGCTCCCGGCGCCGGCGCCGGGGCGGGGACGGTGCCGAGGGCGCCGAGGGCGAGGCGCCCGTCGAGGGTGCCGCCGCGGAGGGGGCCGAGTAGGCGAGGCGTCGTCAGGGACGAATCTGATCCGGGCACGCCCGGAGAGCCAATCCAGCAGGGACGAGCAGTCAGCACAGCAGGAAAGCAGGCGCACGCGTGAATCTGAACGCAGGGACCGGGGCATCGAACCTGTGGGCGGCCAACATTGTGCCGATGGTCGTAGAGACGACGGCGCGCGGTGAGCGTGCGTACGACATCTTCTCGCTGCTGCTGAAGGAACGGATCGTCTTCCTGGGCACCCCCATCGACGACCACGTGGCAAACATCATCGTGGCCCAGCTGCTGTTCCTGGCGCGGGAGGACTCCTCGCGGGACATCCAGATGTACATCAACTCGCCCGGTGGGGTGATTCCCGCGGGCCTCGCGATCTACGACACGATGAACCTGATCGAGCCGGACGTGTCGACGATCGCGGTGGGCCAGACCGCCTCCATGGGGTCGGTGCTGCTCACGTCGGGCGCACGCGGGAAGCGGTACGCGCTGCCGAACGCGACCGTGCACATGCACCAGGCGCTGGGTGGTGCCCGTGGTCAGGCCTCGGACATCGAGATCGCGGCACGGGAAATCCTGCGTGAGAACGAGATCATCAGGCAAATCCTCACGAAGAACACCGGGCAGCCTGTCGAAAAGATCACTCAGGACTTCGACCGCGACTTCTACATGAGCGCGGATGAGGCGAAGGCATATGGCATGGTGGACGAGATCCTCTCGCCAGCCACACCGATGAGCATCGGCGCCCGATAGCGGACGCTACCTTCGAGTCTCCGATGGAGGTCGCGCAGGAAGCGCGGTAGTCTTCGCGGAGGCGTTGCCTGGAAGGGCGCACGATGGCAGGGACCACCACCCGAAACCGCGGTGTGCAGTACCACTGCTCGTTCTGCGGGAAGAACCAGGACGCGGTCAAGCGATTGATCGCGGGACCGGGCGCGGTGTACATCTGCGACGAGTGCGTGGAGCTCTGCCAGGAGATCATTAACGAGGAGGCGCAGGGTTCTCGGGGTGCGCAGCGCGCCGAGAGCGCGATGGTGCGCACGCCGCAGGAGCTCGTGCGGCGGCTCGATGAGTACATCGTGGGGCAGGACCACACGAAGCGCGTGCTCTCGGTGGCCGTCTACAACCACTACAAGCGCATCGACGCGCCGCCTCAGACGGACGTTGAGCTCGAAAAGTCGAACATCCTCCTGATTGGCCCGACCGGGACCGGGAAGACCGCGTTCGCGCGGACGCTGGCGCGGATCCTCGATGTGCCGTTCTCCATCGCGGACGCGACGGCGCTGACCGAGGCCGGGTACGTGGGAGAGGATGTCGAGAACATCCTGCTGCACCTGATCCAGGCCGCCGACTTCGACATCCAGAAGGCCGAGCGCGGCATCGTCTACATCGACGAGATCGACAAGATCGCGCGCAAGAGCGACAACCCCTCGATCACCCGGGACGTCTCGGGCGAGGGTGTGCAGCAGGCGCTGCTCAAGATCATCGAGGGCGCGACCGCGAGCGTGCCGCCGCAGGGCGGACGCAAGCACCCGCACCAGGAGTTCATCCAGATCGACACGACGAACATCCTGTTCATCGTGGGCGGGGCCTTCGAGGGGCTGGACGAGATCGTGGCGAAGCGGGTGGGTGCAGGCCAGCGGCGCCTCGGGTTCGCCTCGACCTCCAAGACCCAGATCGAACGCGAGAAGGCGCAGATCCTGCGCGAGGTCACGCACGACGACCTGCTGACGTTCGGGCTCATCCCGGAGTTCGTGGGGCGTCTGCCCGTGGTGTCGACGCTCGACCCGCTGAACGTGGACATGATGACGCAGATCCTGCAGCGTCCGAAGAACGCCATCGCGCGGCAGTTCCAGCGCATGTTCTCGCTGGACGGGGTGGAGCTGGTCTTCACCGACGAGGCGATGGTCGCGATTGCCGACGAGGCGATTCGCATGAAGACCGGCGCGCGCGGACTGCGCACCGTGGTGGAGGACCTGCTGCTGGACGTGATGTACGAGGTGCCGTCGCGCAAGGACGTGGCCAAGTGCATCATCAGCGAGGAGACCGTCCTGCACCGCAAGCGGCCAATGCTGGTGTCGCGAGCCGGGGTCGTCATCCCCGAGGGAGATGTCAGCGGCGAGCCGGTGCAGATCACCGAGTCCGCTTAGCTGCCCCGGGCCCGAAGCGGGGACGCCTCGCTGGCGTCCGTTGCCCTGAGTTCGTGGGTGGGACGGGCGATGCCCGCCCTCCCCGGTAAGGGACGCGCGGGCCTCCGTGCTATCGTCGCAACCTATGACGCCGCCACGTTCGCCCTCGATTCCAACGCCAGCTCCGACGCCGCCGAAGCGTGCGCCCCGCGTGCGCCTCGACCAGGCGCTGGTCGAGCGCGGGCTTGCGCCGACCCGTGAAAGGGCGCGCGCCCTGGTCCTCGCGCGCGAGGTGGAGGTGGATGGCGAGGTGGCGCTGCGCGCGGCCGCGCCGGTCAATCCGACCGCTGAGTTGCGGGTTCGGAGCGGCCAGCGCTTCGTCAGTCGGGGCGGTGACAAGCTCGAGGGAGCGCTCGCCGGGACCGGCATCGACCCGACCGGGCGGCGCTGCCTCGACGTGGGGGCGTCCACCGGTGGGTTCACCGACTGCCTGCTCCAGCACGGAGCCGCGCACGTGACCGCCGTCGATGTGGGGTACGGGCAGCTGGCGAACGAGCTCCGCGAGGACCCACGGGTCACCGTCGTCGAGCGCACCAACGCGCGCGCGCTCGAACCCCTCGACGAGCCCGTCGACCTCGTCACCATCGATGTGTCGTTCATCTCGCTGACCACCGTGCTCCCGGCAGTGCTGCGCAGCGTGCGCCCGGGCGGCGACGTGCTGGCGATGGTCAAGCCGCAGTTCGAGGCTGGCCGCGACCAGGTTGGGCGGGGCGTGGTCACCGACCCCGTCGTGCACGCCTCCGCGGTGGGGGGCGTGGCCGCGTGGGCCGTCGGGCGAGGGCTGCGCGTGCGCGGGGTCGTGCGCTCGCCGTTGCTGGGGCCGAAGGGCAATCGGGAGTTCTTCCTGTGGCTGCGGACGCCGGAGGTGGCGAGATGACCGAGACGCCTCGACTGGCCCCGCCGCGGCGGGTCGGCATCTGTTACCACCCGGCGCTTGCGGGTGCCCAGGACCTCGCCGAGCGCCTCGCGGGCGTCGTTCGTACGGGTGGCGTCGAGGCGTGGCTGTCACCCATCGACTGGTCCGCGGTGGACGTTTACCTCGGTGACCGCATGGCGCAGACCGACGTGCTCGTGTGCGTGGGTGGTGATGGCACCGTGCTCCACGCGGCGGGCGTGGCGAAGGGCACGACCGCGGGGCTGCTCGGCGTGCGCATGGGGCGCCTCGGGTTCCTCACGGAGTGCACCGAGGCCGAGGCCGAGACGTCGCTCGGGCGCGTGCTGCGAGGCGAGGCGCACCTCGAGGAGCGCGCCCTCGTGCAGGCCCGCGTCAACGGCGGCGAGCCAGTGCACGCCCTCAACGACGTGATCATCGGGCGGCACACCCTGGGGCGCACGATCTCGATCGGCGTACTGGTGAACGGTGTCGTGCTCGCCGAGTACCGCGCGGACGCCGTGATCGTGGCGACCGCCACGGGCTCGACCGGCTACGCACTGTCCGTGGGCGGCCCGATCCTCCACCCGTCCTCGGACGACCTGGTGCTGGTGCCCGTCGCGCCCCACCTCACCAAGGCTAACCCGCTGGTGCTGCCGGGCGGGCAGACGCGCCTCACCCTGACCGTGGAGCGCGGCGAGGACTGCGTGCTCTCCGTGGACGGCGGCCCGGAGCAGATCGTGGGCACCGGTGCGCAGGTGGAGGTATCTCTCTCGCCGCTGCGCGCGCGCTTCGTGCGGCTCTCCGGCCCGGACCAGTTTTACGGCAACCTCGCGAAGCGACTCGGCTGGCTGCGCGCCGACCACCAGCTCGGCGAGCTGGGCCCGACGGGCCGGTAGCTGTGCTGGCGCGCATGTCGGGGCTGCTCGCCCGGGTACCGCCGATGCCGTTCGTGGCTGCCGTGATCCTGGTGCGGTGCGTCGCTCGCTGGTGTCCCTGGCGCGTGTCGGGCGCGCGGGCCATCGGCGTGGCGCTCGTGCTCGGTGGGCTCGCGCTCGATGGGTGGGCGATCCTGACACAGGTGCGGGCGGGGACGTCGCCGGTCCCGGATGGCCGCCACACCCGGCTCGTGACGTGGGGCCCCTACGCGTACTCGCGCAACCCGATCTACATCGCACACACGCTCGTGGCGCTGGGGGCGGCGCTGGTGTGGACCCGGAGTGCTTGGGCTGTCCTCGGGGCGGCGTGCGCGTGGGTGGTGACCGATCGTGTGACTGTGCCCATCGAGGAGCGCGCCCTCGAGGCTGGCTTCCCCACCGAGTACGCGGCGTACCGCCGGTCGGTCGGCCGCTGGTGGGGTCGCGGCTGATCGACACGGCGGCGACACGTGGGCGAACGACGAGCGCTCACGCCTCGCGGTATCCTGTTGTAATGAGCACCGCTGAGGCCTCTCCCGTGCGCGTCGAGCGCGCGACCGTGCATGACGCCGACCAGATCGCCGCGCTGATCAACTTCTGGGCTGCGCAGGGTCAGATGCTGCCGCGGACGCTGGGCGAGACCTACGAAAACCTGCGCGACTTCTTCGTGGTCCGCGACGGCGCGGGCAGCGTTGTCGCGTGCGCCGCGTTGCACATCACGTGGGCGGACCTCGCCGAGGTGAAGTCGCTGGCCGTGCGCGAGGACCAGCAGTCTGGCGGGTTCGGGAGTGCGCTCGTGCAGGCGGCCGAGGCCGAAGGGCGGGGGCTCGGCCTGAAGCGGTTGTTCGCGCTGACGTACCGCCCCGGGTTCTTCGAACGCCTCGGGTGGGCGCAGGCCGATGTGATGACGCTCCCGCGGAAGGTCTGGAACGAGTGCTATCGCTGCCCCAAGTTCCCCGGGTGTGAGGAAATCGCTCTCGTCCGTGACCTGGAGGGGCCTGGTCCGGCGTGACCATCGACCTCGAATCGTGGCTCATCGACGCGGGCGATGCCGTGATCACGAAGCGAGTCGAGCGGGGTGACGAGGCGCTGACCGCGCTCGACCGGGCGGTGTACGACCTCTGGGCGATCGACTACGCCGTGCGCAACTCGGGCACGCTGCGGCCTCTCGAGGACTTGCGGCCGACCGCGGTCGCGGACCTCGCGACGTTCGCCGAGGAGCAGGGCCTGCCCGTGCTCGGAGAGTGGCTGCGTGGTGCCTCGAGCGCCCGGTCCTTCTCTCGGTCGTACGAGTCGACGTTCCCGACCGCCTGCGCCGAGTTGCGCGACCGGTATGAGGGCGGCTCGTGACCCAGGGCGGCGAGCACATCCCGGAGCTGGTGCGCAGCGACACGGTCCACCGCGGGTACCCCTTCGACGTGACCGTCGACACACTGCGAGTGGCGGACGGGCGCGAGGTCGTGCGTTCGATCGCGCGGCATCCCGGAGCCATCGCGATCGTTGCGCGCGACGAGGATGGGCGCTGGCTGCTGGTGCGCCAGTACCGGCACGCCGCCGGGCGCTGGCTCCTCGAGATCCCCGCCGGGACCCTCGAGGTGGGCGAGGCGCCCGAGGTCACGGCGGCTCGTGAGCTCCGCGAGGAGACCGGCTACGCCGCGGACCGCCTCGAGCGGCTCGGCGGCACGTGGATGGCGCCGGGGTTCTGCACCGAGTACATCACGTACTACCTCGCGAGCGAGCTGCGCCCCGACCCCCTCCCCCATGACGCCGACGAGGAGTTCGCGCCAGTCGAGCGCCTGACACTCGACCAGTTGCGCGCCGCGGTCACTTCCGGCGCGATCGAAGACGCCAAGACCCTGGTGGCGATGCAGCTCATGGCGCTGCGAGGCTGAGCCGCGATGCCGCGTGCAGGACAGGCGAGCGGCATGCGGATGCTGGTGGTGCGCGTCGGGTGGGGAGCGCTCGTGGGACTGGCCACGCTCCTCGGTGGTTGTGCGGGTGCCGAACCGCCCGGCCCTCCAGCGCCGACGCAGGCGAGCAGCCCGACGGCCTCCGCGGCGTTGACGGCGCCCGGTGGCGCTGCGAGTACGACGCCCACCCCTCGAGCGGACGGGACCAGCTCGGCCGGCCGAACACCGACGGCGCAGCCTGCAGCTGGGGCCACCGGCACGCCCGCGCCCGCACCGGGGGCCGACCCCACCGGGCCAGCGCCCGCGCCGCCCGTCCTACCCGCGCCTCCCGCCCCGCTGCCGTTCGACCTCAACGGGTACCCGCTCTACCTCGGGGACGGGGGCGGCAGCGAGGAGAACGCGTCCCGGCTGCCTCGGGGCGTGACCTACTCGATTGGCGGTGTCGTGCTCTTCACCACGCCGTCCAGCGGTGACTTGTTGCCCCTCGGGCGGCCGTTGCTGCCCGCCGGGGGACGGTGGCGATTCGGGTTCCGCGAGGCGGTGACCGGCTCTGAGTTGTTCATCGGGCAGGACTGGGGTGAGCAGTCGCGCCGTCTCGCCGGGGAGCGTGAGCTGCAAGCTGCGGCGGACCGCCTCTTTGACGATGTGCTGGCGACGTTCCGCGCCGCCCCGCCGGCCCCGACACACCCCGTCCCCACGCTGCCCCTCGGCGCGACGCAGGAGGCGGTGCTGCAGCTCGACCTCGCCACGGGGGCGCGTCGCCTCCTCGGTGCCCGCCTCGTGGGTGCAGAGGGCGTCGCGTGGGACCTGTCGACCCCCGGTGTCGCGGGGCTGCGCTACCGCAGCCGCGTGCCCCTGCGTGAGTCGTGGGCCTTCCTGCGCGAGCACGCGGTGTACTCGTGGCAATTCGAGACCGCCTCGCTGGGCTGCACGGGCGACGCCCCCGACGCGGCTGGCGGCGTGCTGACCTGCGAGAGCGTCGGCCGGCAGGTCGTGCTGCGCGTGAGCGGTGACGGGGGCGACCTCGAGTTCCCGACCGCCGTCGAGGTCTCCGTGCGGCGGCTGGAGCGCTAGCCGGACCCTGGCCTGGTGGCGTCGCCCGCTACGGGCACGAGGGCCTCCGGCGATACTCGGCGGCCGCCGGGCGGAGCCTCGGTGTCCTCGCGGTTCGCGAGCGGGATCGCGAGACGCAGGATCTGCGGGCGAAGGGCGACCACCACGACCAGGATCGCGAGCGCCGTCAGCGACATGATGTGCATCGAGTTCTGGGCGCCGAACCGCTCCGCGAGCACGCCCG
>CADEHD010000068.1 GCA_902827055.1 uncultured Chloroflexota bacterium
GGTTCACGATCACCTGCGGGTTCGCGCTTTCGCCGAGACGCTCGCCGATCGCGGGCGCCAGACGCGCGACATCGAGCAGCTCACGGAGTCCGTGCGCGCCGCGCTGAGCCGCCAGATCTCGATGCAGCATCGCGCCGAGGATGGGCACCTCTATGCGATCACGCTGCAGCCGCGACTCGAGCAGACTCTCGCCGGCGCGTTGCAGGCGACCGACCGAGGGACGGCGATCGTCATCGAGCCGGACCTGATGCAGCGCGTGCTGATGCGCGTCGCGGCCCAGGTGGAGACGGCCGCCGCGACCGGCGTGCAGCCGGTGCTCCTGTGCTCGGCCCGGATTCGACGCCCACTCAGGCGGCTTATCGAGCGGGCACTGCCGGCGCAGCCGGTACTCGCGTACGCCGAGGTGACGGGTGAGGTGGACGTGCAGTCCGCCGGCATGGTGGAGGTCTCGTGATGCGGCCACAGACGTTCACCGCTGCTTCGATGTCGGAGGCGTACGAGCAGGTGCGCGCTGCGCTCGGCTCTGACGCGCTGATCCTCTCGACGCAGAGCTCTCCACGATTCGGGGGGGCCGAGCTGGTCGAGATCGTCGCGACGGCAGCCCCGGCCGATGCGTCGCGCCCTGGCCTCGAGAATGACCTGGCTGCGCATGAACTCGCGCGGACGCTCGCGGAGACGGCAGCGCGGAGGCCGATGCCTGCGACCATTGACGACGTTGAGGAGCAGGAAGGTCAGCCCCTGCGGTCGCCCGAGGAGCTACTGGCCACCATCGAGGAGCGGACGCGGGTCATGGAGTCGAGCATGCGCTGGCTGACCGCGCGCCGCGCGCAGTCCGTGCTCGATGGCGGCCCGGGCGCACTCCGCGACGTCTATGACCGTCTCGTGGAGCACGGCGTGGTGCCCCGCCTCCTGGAGCCGTTGCTGCAGAAGCTCGAGGGCCAGCTGCGCGGCGAGCCCACGACGCGTGAAGCGCTCCGTGCAGCGGAGCGCGCGCTTGCCGCCCTGCTGCCGCCGGTGCCGCGCCTGGAGCTGGGGCATGCCGGCCAGGTGGTGTTCGTCGTGGGCCCGGCGAGCGTCGACAAGACATCGATCGCCCTCCGGCTCGCGCGCGAGGTGTCGGGCGGGCGTCGAGGTGTGGTCGCGAGTACGGACACCGACCGCGCGGGCGCCCCGCAGCAGTTCGTTGCCGCCGCGAACGCCGCGGGCGTCGAGTCGCGCGTCTGCTACGCCCCCGCCGAGCTCCGCACAGTGCTGCGCGAGGAGGCCGCGAGCCTCGTGGTCGTCGACGTCGCCGGCGGCACCGGGGCACGGGCAGACCGCATGCTCGAGTTGAAGACCTTCATGCAGGTCGCGCCGCGTCGCGACGTGCTGCTCGCGCTGCCCGCCTCGATGAACGCCGCCGACGCCCAGCGCGTCGTGGCGGCGTACGCACCTCTCGAGCCCGCCGGGCTCGTGCTCAGCGGCATCGACGACGCGATCGGCTTCGGCGGCGTGCTGTCGGCCGTGCTGGCACCGGGCATCGGTGTGGCGTTCACGGCGACGGCGACGACGACGGAGCCGCTGGCCGTGGGCGACAACCACGCGCTCGCGCTTGCAGCGCTCATCGGGCGCTGGCCGTCGGTCGGCCAGGACGTCGCTCCAGTGGGGGGTCGGGCGCGTGTCGCCGTCCGATGACAGCTACGTCTCCCTGCCCCGCGGACTGCGGGTCAGCGTGTCGGCGACGCCAGGCGCGGAGCCGTTCGATGCCGTCGTGCGCGCGATCGCGAAGGATCGCGTGACACTCGGCGTGCTCGACCTGCCCGAAGATCCGTCGGCGCTGGTCGGGCTTCGTGTAGGCATCGCGGCGCAGGTCCACGGACGGCGCTACGAGCTGGACTCGAACGTGCTCGCGGTGGAGCTGCTGCCACCCGGCCTCGTCCTCAGCCTGCCCACCGAGGCGCGGCGTTCGCAGCGTCGGAACTTCTATCGGCTGAACGTCAGCATCGATGCGCGCGGATCGTGGGTCGAACGGACCGAGTCGGCGGACGCCGATGATGCCGACGAGGAGCTGGAGACCCCCACGCCGCTCGCTGGGGGCGCGCGCCTGCTCGATATCAGCGGCGGCGGGGCGCTTGTGCGCACGCGCGAGCACGTACCCATCGATGCCCTGCTCACGCTCGCCTTCAGCCTCGAGCACGGTGCTCCCGATGTCGAAGTGCGGGCTCGTGTGCGGTCCGTCCGCCAGGAGGAGCGCACCCACGCATACCGCCTTAATACGGAATTCGAAGGAATTGCCCGTCGCACGCAAGAGCAGATAGTGCGTTTCATCTTTCAGCAGCAAACACTGCTCAGCCGGCGAAGGAGCGCCTGATGTTCATCTTCAAACTCGCGCTCCTCGCGGGTGCGGGCGCGTGCCTGTACGTCACCGGCGCCTCGTGGGCCGCGGGGTACCCGCCCGAGATTGCGATCACCCGAGGCGTCGTCGGATTCGTCGCGATGACAGTGCTCGGATTCGTGGGCCAGGTGACGGTCGCTCGCGGGCACGTTACCGGCCCCAACGTTCCTGCTGCCGCCGACGGGGCGGCCCCATATCTGCTCCCCGAAGAGCCCGAGTCTTCGGTCTAGGTCCCACCAGCGAGCTGACACGAACGAACGCGGAGTACTCCCATGACCCCACAAGCAGCCCCGAGTGCGGACCAGGGCGAACAGCTGAGCGAGTTGCAGCGACACAACGCCGAGTTGTGGGAGCGCTACGCGAGCACCGGGGATCCCGGCGTGCGCGAGCGGCTGATCCTGCAGTACGCGCCGCTGGTGAAGTACGTGATGGGTCGGCTGGCGATTTCATTGCCGGCGATTCTCGACTACGAGGACGTGCTGTCCTCGGGCACGATCGGACTGATCGAGGCCGTCGAGCGCTTCGAGCCGACCAAGGGCGTGAAGTTCGAGACGTACGCGATCTCGCGGATTCGCGGCTCCATCATCGACACGCTGCGGGCGCTGGACCGCTTGCCGCGATCGGTGCGGCAGAAGGCGCGCGTCGCTGATCGAGCGGTGGCGAAGCTCACGGTCGACCTCGGCCGCGACCCCACGGACGCCGAAGTCGCGGCGGAGCTCGGTGTCACCGTCGAGCAGTACCTCAAGCAGATCGTCGACGTCTCCTGGGTCACCATCTCGCTCGACGCGATGGGCCCCGGCGGCGACGACGACGACGGGCCATCGGACATCTCCGTGGCGGACCCGGACGTCGAGGAGGTCACGAGCGGCCTCGAGCGCGAGGAAATGATTGGGGATCTGGCGGCGGCGATCAGGGAACTCCCGGAGCGCGAACAGATCATCCTGTCGCTCTACTACAAGGACGAGCTCACGATGCGCGAGGTCAGCCGGGTGCTGGACATCTCGGAGTCGCGTGTCTGCCAGCTCCACGCTCGCGCCCTCTCCCGGGTACGTGCGTCACTCGCGCGACGGAGACAGGAAGCGGCATGACCTTCCAGGCGGCGTTCGGTGCAGTGCTCCTGGTCGGCTTGCCTGTGCTCCTGCTGGCCCTGGGCGTGCTGGCCCACGCCTACTACATCGCCCGCCCGCGGAGCCTGCAGCGTACGAACCAGATGCTCGAGGAGCTCGTCGCCGAGTCCCTCGACCAGTTGATCGCTGAGATTCGCGCCACCGCCCCTGCGCCCGAGCGCAACGCGCAGCCCCGACTCGCGCAGCCCGTCGAGGCGCGCATGGACCCACGCCTCGAGCCGCGACTTGAGCCCCGGCTCGCGCCGGCGAGCGGGCCGCACGGCTTCTCGGCGATGGCCCCGACGACCGCGCACGCATTCTCCGCAATGAGCGCTGCACCCATGGCCGCCGCGTCTGGCGCGCCCAGCCTGCGACATGCTGTGGGCCAGCTCCTCTCCGAGGGGCTCTCGGATCGCACCATCGCGCGACGCCTCGGCGTCGGCATCGAGGAGGTGCGCGCGGCGCGCATGAGCAGCACCTACCGGAGTGCCGCATGACCCGACCGCTCGCTCGGCTCGCTCGATTGCGGCTCGCCGGCCTCGCGCTGGGCGTTGTGGCGCTCGCACTGGGCGTCACGCCAACGACCGGCCGCGCGAACGGCGTCCCGACGTTCGTCGACCTGCGCTACATCGAGGGCCTCTCGAACTGGGGACCCCAGGACCCGACCGGCCGCCTCGAGCTGTCCTTCGCCGAGGGGTACGCGCGCGTGCGCGCGGAGCGGCTGCCGCGACTCGAGCGCGAGCGCTACCAGGCGTGGCTCGTCAACACGCAGACGAACGACGCGATCTCAGCTGGCCGGTTCAACGCCGATGCCAGCGGGAACGCGGCGCTCGATGGCACGCTGCCGCTGATTACCGACTTCGGCTTCGACCTGTTCATCCTCACCGTTGAGCCCGAGCCAGACGACGCCCCGCAGCCGTCCGGCCAGCGCTCGATCGGCGGGCGGTTCACGCTGGCCTCGTCGCACGAGGCGCAGCGGTCCGCTGGCGATGTCACGAACCGCGCGACGCAGCCCTCGACTGGCGCCGCGGCCGGCGCGGGGCAGCCCGCGGGGGATGTGAGCAGTCGGCCCGGTCAGCTTCCGAGCACCGGTGAGACGCCGCTGCTCCCCGACGTCATGCGCGGGCTGGCGCTACTCGGCGCGATGGCCGTCTCCGGCTTCCTCGGGCTCCGCCTGGGACGGAGGAGCTCGTGATCCGAGGCATCTACACCGCCGCGTCGGGCTTGCTCGTGAACCTGCGACGCCAGGAGGCTGTCGCGAACAACCTCTCGAACCTCAACACCACCGGGTACAAGGAGGACGCCGCCGCCGACTCCTCGTTCGAGAAGGTACTCGCGACGCGTGTCGGCGAGGCACCGCTCCCAGTGCCGCTCGCGCTCCAGAAGCGCCTCGGCACGATCGGGACCGGCGCCTACCAGGACGACCGGCGCCCGGTGCTTCGCCAGGGCACCCTCGCGCGCACCGATGAGGCGCTCGACCTGGCCATCGTTGGCCCCGGGTTCTTTGCCACGCGGGCAGCCGATGGCCAGACCCTGTACACGCGCGACGGCCACTTCACCACCAACGACGCGGGCGAAATGACCACGTCCGAGGGCCGAGTCGTCCTCGGCGTCGACGGGCAGCCCATCACCGTCGGCGACGCCGAGCCTCGCGTGCTCCGCAATGGCGAAGTGGTCGTCGGACCAGACGTGGTGGGGCAGGTCGCCCTCTACGCCATCCCCGCCGACCAGCTCGTGCGGGCCGAGGGCTCCGCGTTCACCGCCGTGGGCACGCCCGCCCTCGCGACCGCGGGCTCCGAGCCGCGCCTGGAGCAGGGGCAGCTCGAGCAGTCGAGCGTGGAGCTCGCTGCCGAGACGTCGCGGCTGATGCAGGCGTCCCGCCAGTTCGAGGCCAGCCAGCGGCTCATGAAGGAGCTCTCCCAGAACCTCGAGCGCGCCGTGAACGAAATCGGACGGGTGGGCTAGCGATGCCGGTCTCCATCGACGCCGCGCTGAGCGGCATGCTCGAGCACCAGCGGCAGATCGAGATGATCTCGAACAACATCGCGAACGTGAACACGGCGGGCTACAAGCGCGTCAAGGTCCACTTCCAGTCGCTGCTCGACACTGCCGAGATCCTCCAGGCTGTGCAGGGCAGTCTCCCCGTGCAGGACGCGACCACCGCCGGCGGCGTTGAGACCGCAGCCGTGCATCGCGCATTCGAGCAGGGCACCCTCCAGCCGACGGAGTCCCCGCTGGACTTCGCCATCGTGGGGGCCGGGCTCTTCAAAGTCCGCCTCGAGGACGGGTCGGCCGCGTACACGCGCGACGGCGCCTTCCACGTCGACGCCAACCGCCAGCTGGTGCTGTCCGACGGAACGCCGCTCGAGCCGGCGATGGTGCTCCCGGAGGTCTACATCTCCGTCAGCGTCGACGACACCGGCACGCTGACAGCGGTCCGACCGATGACCGAGGACGAGCTCGCCGCCCGCGCCGCCGACGATGCGTCGACGACCGTCGCCGTCCCAGTTGGCCGGTTCGCGCTCGCTCGGTTCGCCAACCCCGAGTCACTGGCCGGGATCGGCTCGAACCTCTACCTGCCCACCGACGCCTCCGGACCGGCCATCGAGGGCGGCCCCGGGGACGACGGCTTCGGCGCGGTCGTCGGGTCACGACTCGAGGCATCCAACGTCGACATGGGCGCTGAGCTCACCGGATTGATGGTGGCCAGTCGCTCGTTTCAGATGAACCTCCAGGCCTACCGCACCATCTCCGAGATGCTGCGGCAGGCCGGTGAGTTGCCCTCCTAGGGAAGGAACCCCTGATGGTCCAGTCCGTTCGTCCCCAGGATGCCTCAGGCGTCTACCGGCGCACACTCGGCGAGGTCAACCAGGCCGCACCGACGGGGCAGTCGAGGGCTGCCGGCGGTGCTGGCCGCACGCGGCGGTCCGACACCGTGGCGCTCTCCGAGCAGGCGCGCCTGCTCGCGAGCTCGCTCGAGGCCGTGGAGCAGGCTCCGGACATCCGCGCCGAGGTCGTGCAGGAGCTGCGCGCGCAGGTGAACGACGGCACGTATCGGGTGAACGTGAATCAGATCGCCGCACGCATGCTGCGCGCGGCCGCTGAGAGCGCGGGTGGCGCCGAGGGCGCGCCGGGCGCCCAGGCATGACCCCCGTCCTCGACGGCGTCGCCGCGCTGACCGCCACGCTCGAGCAGCAGCGAGACACACTGGCCTCGATGCTCGAACTGGCGCGGCGCGAAGAGCGCGCGATTGTCGGTGGCGACGTCGAGACGCTGACCGTGCTGACCGACGAGCGCGAGCAGCTCCTTGAGCTCATGGCAGCCCTGGAGTCCGAGCGCATGACCGCACTGGTGGCGATCGCCGCCGCCTCAGGTGGCGAGCCCGCCTCGCTGACCCTCACCGGGGTCGCGGAGATCGCCGGGGCAGCCGGCGATGCGCTGGCATTCGTCGGGCGGGACCTGCGCGAGCGGGCCGTGGCGGTGCGCGACGCGAACGCGCGCAACGCCCTGCTCCTGCGGACCAGCCGCGACATCGTCGATCGATGGCTCCAGTACCTCCGCTCGTTGATGACCAGCGTGCTGTACGACGCGGACGGGCGCGCCTCCGAGGCCGGCCGGCGCTCGCAGCTTGATCGCAGCGCGTAGGCCACCAGCATGAGCATGTCGATCTCGCTGAACACCGCCGTGCAGGCGCTCCTCGCGCAGCAGATGGCGCTCGACACCACGGCGCACAACATCTCCAACGCCTCCACGCCCGGCTACAGCCGCCAGCGCGCGCGCCTCGCCTCGCTGCCCGGCGCCTACGTGAACGACGGCCTGCCGCACCCCGGCTACGGCGTCGAGGTGCTCGACATCAGCCGCGTGCGCGACATCTTCGCCGACTTCCAGATGCGCGGGCAGCTCGCCACCGGTGCCCAGTACGACACCGAGGCGCAGGCGCTCACCAGCATCGAGAACCTGATGGCTGAGCCGGGGACTGCAGGCTTCCGCGCGGCCATCGACCAGTTCTTCAACTCGTGGCGCGACCTGTCCAACAACCCGGAGTCGGGTCCCGCGCGCATCGCCGTCATCCAGGCCGGGCAGACGCTCTCGCTGGCCGCGAACCGCCTCGGGAACTCGCTGGTGCAGCAGCGCACGGACGCCAACAACCGCGTCGCGGCCTCCATCACCGAGATCAACGGGCTCACCGCGCAGATCGCGCGACTCAACGAGCAGATCGTGCCGATGAAGCTCTCCGCGACCTCGACGGGCGACCTCGAGGACCAGCGCGACCTCGCCATCGATCGCCTCGCGCAGCTGATGAACATCACCTACGTCGAAGTGGACGACGGCTCCGTCGAGGTGTCGATCGGTGGGCACCCGCTCGTGGCGCGGAACATCTCGTTCGCGCTGGAGGGCGTCCCCAACGCGCTCAACGCGAACTACCTCGACCTGCGGTTCGCCGGGGACCTCATCCCGCTCTCCGTCACGAAGGGCGAACTCCGAGCCAACCTCGACATCCGCGACAGCTACGTGCCCGCGCGGATTACCGAGCTCAACACGCTGGTGTCGAGCATCATCACCGACGTCAACACCGCACACGCCGCCGGCTACGGCCTCGACGCGCTTACCGGTCGGGCCTTCTTCGCTGGCACCAGCGCGGCCAACATCGCCGTCGACGCAGCCGTCGCCGCGAACCCCAACTTCGTCGCCGCCTCGCTGACCGCGGGTGGAGTGCCCGGCGACTCCGGGAACGCACTCGCGATGGCCGACCTGCAGTATGCGCGGGTGCTGGCGGGCGGCACGCAGACCTACAACGACTTCTACGGTGCGATCGTGGCCGGCGTTGGCGTCACATTGCGCGAGGCCACGAGCCGCGCGCAGGCGCAGTCGCTCGTCGTGGAACAGATCAACGCCACGCGCGAGGGTGCGAAGGGCGTGAACCTCGATGAGGAGATGGTCCAGCTCGTCCAGTTCCAGCGCGCCTATCAGGCCGCGTCGAAGCTGATCCAGGTGGTCGACAGCATGCTCGACACCCTGATCAACCGGACGATTTAGCATGCGCGTCTCCACCAACTGGCTCTCGGAACGGATGCTCGGCCAGATCCAGCGAGCGCAATGGCGCATGGTCAAGGAGCAGGGCCATGTGGCTACCGGCAAGCGGATCAACCAGCCCTCGGACGACCCGGTCGGCACCGGGCGCGTGCTCGGGCTGCTGACGCGAGGCGCGAACAACGACCAGTACCAGCGCAACGTGGCCGTCGCGGGGCAGGACCTCGCCGCCTCCGAGGCCGCACTCGCCTCGATGCACGACCTGCTCGCGCGCGCGCACGAGCTCTCAATCCAGGGATCGAACGACTCCCTTGGCGCGAGCGACCGGGCGAAGATCGCCCTCGAGGTCAGTGAGCTGGTCGCGCAGGCTG
>CADEHD010000069.1 GCA_902827055.1 uncultured Chloroflexota bacterium
CATGTCACCGGCGGCGAACATCCCGGGCACGTTGGTCATACGCGTCGTGGGGTCGATGGCGACGTTACCTCGGGCGTTGAGCTCGACGCCCAGCTGCTCGATCATGCCGGCGCGCTCGGGACCGACGAACCCCATCGCAAGGAGCAGCAGGTCCGTTTCGACCTCGAACTCCGTGCCGGGCACCTCGCGCATCACCTGCCGGCCGTCCTCAGCGACGAACTCGACGCGCACGGCGTGGAGCTTCTTCAGGACGCCGTTCTCGCCGGAGAGGCGCTGCGTCGAGATGCTGTAGTCGCGCGCACCACCCTCTTCGTGCGCCGACGAGACGCGGTAGATGTTGGGCCAGGTGGGCCACGGGTTCTCGGGTGGGCGGGTGTCGGCGGGGCGGGGGAGCAGCTCGAACTGCAGTACCTCGGTCGCGCCCTGGCGGAGGGCGGTGCCGAGGCAGTCAGCGCCGGTGTCGCCACCGCCGAGGATCACCACGCGCTTGCCCTTCGCGCTGATGAAGGTGGAGTCCGGCACCTCGTCGCCGGCGCCGCGGCGATTCTGGAGCGGCAGGTACTCCATCGCGAAGTGGACGCCGTGCAGCTCGCGGCCTTCGACCTGGAGGTCTCGCGCCTGGGTGGAGCCGCCGGAGAGGACGATGGCGTCGAACAGCGCACGGAGCGTGTTCGCCTCGATGTCCTTGCCGACGTTCACGCCCGCGCGGAACGTGACGCCCTCGGCCTCCATCTGGTTGAGACGGCGGTCGAGAAACTCCTTCTGCATCTTGAAGTCGGGGATGCCGTAGCGCATGAGCCCGCCGATGCGGTCGGCGCGCTCGAACACCGTGACCTCGTGGCCCGCCCTCGCGAGTTGCTGGGCGGCGGCCAGGCCAGCGGGCCCGGACCCGACGACGGCGACCTTCTTGCCGGTCTTCACGGCGGGGGGCTCGGGCTTCACCCAGCCTTCGCGCCAGGCGTGCTCGATGATGGTGAGCTCGACCTGCTTGATGGTGACGGGGTCCTGGTTGATCCCCAGGACGCACGAGGCCTCGCAGGGTGCGGGGCAGAGGCGGCCAGTGAACTCAGGGAAGTTGTTGGTCGCGTGCAGCCGCTCGATGGCTTCCTGCCAGCGATCGCGGTACACGAAGTCGTTCCAGTCCGGAATGATGTTCCCGAGCGGACAGCCCTGGTGGCAGAACGGGATGCCGCAGTCCATGCAGCGCGCAGCCTGCGCTTGCAGCGCCGGCTTGGGGAAGTCCTCGTAGACCTCCAGCCAGTCGTGCACGCGGTCGGCGACGGGGCGCCGGTGGGGGAGCTCGCGGCCGAACTCCAGGAATCCGGTCGGCTTAGCCATGCTGCCCTGCCACTACTGGTCCCCCGCCACTACTGCATCGCCAGCCGCGACGGCCTCGCGTTGCGCGGCGAGTCGCCGCTCCTCGAGGACGCGGCGGTACTCCCTGGGCATGACCTTCACGAAGCGCGGCTGCGCTGCGGCCCAGTCCTCGAGGAGTCCGGCGGCGACGGTGCTGCCGGTGTACTCGCGGTGCCGCTCGAGGAGGCCGCGCACCAGGTCCACGTCCTCGGGCTCGGCGAGCGGCTCGAGGCCGATCATCTCCATGTTGCAGCGGCGGGCGAACTCGCCGTCCACATCGAGCACGTAGGCAACGCCTCCGCTCATGCCGGCGCCGAAGTTGCGCCCGGTCATCCCGAGGATGAGGACGCGGCCCCCGGTCATGTACTCGCAGGCGTGGTCGCCGGTGCCCTCGACGACTGCCATGGCGCCGCTGTTGCGCACGCCGAAGCGCTCGCCCGCGATGCCTCGGAAGAACGCCGTGCCGCTCGTCGCGCCGTAGAGCGCGACATTGCCGATGACGATGTTGTCCTCCGGCACGAAGGTCGCGACCTTCGAGGGGTACACGATGAGCTTGCCGCCGGAGAGGCCCTTGCCCACGTAGTCGTTCGTGTCGCCCTCGACGCGGAGCGTGACGCCCGAGGGCACGAACGCGCCGAACGACTGCCCGGCGGAGCCGGTGAAGTGAATGTCGATCGTGTCGTCCGGGAGGCCGGTGTTCGCGTAGCGGCGCGTCACCTCGCTGCCGAGGATGGTGCCGACGGTGCGGTTCACGTTGCGAATCGGGATCTCGATGCGCACGGGCTCGCCGCGGTCGAGCGCGGGCGCGGCCAGCTGCAGGAGCTGCTGATCGAGGGCGGCCTCGAGGCCGTGATCCTGCGTGGTCACGCAGTGAGTCGCGACCGACTCATCGACCTCCGGGCGGTAGAGGATCGCGGAGAGGTCGAGCCCCTGCGCCTTCCAGTGGTCCACCGCGCGGCGCATGTCGATGAGGTCGCTGCGGCCGACCATGTCCTCCAGTCGGCGGAAGCCGAGCTGGGCCATGTACTCGCGCACCTCCTCCGCGATGAAGTGGAAGAAGTTCACGACGTGCTCGGCCTTGCCCGCGAAGCGCTCGCGCAGCAGTGGGTTCTGCGTCGCGATGCCGACCGGGCAGGTATCGAGGTGACAGACGCGCATCATCACGCAGCCCATCACGACCAGGGGCGCGGTCGCGAACCCGAATTCCTCGGCACCGAGGAGCGCGCCGATGACGACGTCGCGGCCCGTCTTGAGCTGCCCATCGACCTCGACACGAATGCGGTCGCGGAGGCGGTTGAGCACCAGCGTCTGCTGCGTCTCGGCGAGGCCGAGCTCCCAGGGGGCGCCGGCGTGCTTGAGCGAGGTGAGCGGACTGGCGCCCGTGCCACCATCGTGCCCGCTGATGAGGACGACGTCCGACTTCGCCTTCGCGACGCCGGCGGCGACGGTGCCCACGCCGACCTCGGCGACGAGCTTCACGCTGATGCGCGCTCGCGTGTTGGCGTTTTTCAGGTCGTGGATCAGCTGGGCGAGGTCCTCGATCGAGTAGATGTCGTGGTGCGGCGGTGGGCTGATCAGGCCGACGCCCGGGGTCGCGTGGCGGACCTCGGCGATCCAGGGGTAGACCTTCGAGCCGGGGAGCTGGCCGCCCTCGCCAGGCTTGGCGCCCTGGGCCATCTTGATCTGGATCTCGTCGGCGTTCACGAGGTACTCGGAGGTGACGCCGAAGCGCCCGGAGGCCACCTGCTTGATGGCGCTGCGCTTCGAGTCGCCGTTGGGCTCCGGGGTGAAGCGCCGTCGGTCCTCGCCGCCCTCGCCGGTGTTGCTCTTGCCGCCGATGCGGTTCATCGCGATGGCCAGCGTCTCGTGCGCCTCGGCGCTGATCGAGCCGTAGGACATGGCGCCGGTCTTGAAGCGCTTGAACAGCTCCTCGGCCGACTCGACCTCCTCGAGGGGGACCGGGGGACCGGCTGGCCTGATCTCGAAGAGGCCACGCAGCGTCGCGAGGTGTTCCGCCTGGTTGTTCACCATCTCGGTGTACTCGCGGAAGATCTCAGCTCGTCCGGTGCGCGTGGCGTGCTGAAGCCGGAACACGGTGTCCGGGTTGAACAGGTGGTACTCGCCGTCGCGGCGCCACTGGTACTGGCCGCCCCAGTCGAGGTCGTCCTCGCCGCCCTCGCGGGTGGGGAACGCGCGCTCGTGGTGGGCCAGCATCTCCTGGGCGACGGTGTCGATGCCGATGCCGGCGATGCGCGACACGGTCTTCGTGAAGTAGCGGTCGACGAAGTCGGGGGCGAGCCCGATCGCCTCGAAGATCTGCGCGCCGCGGTACGACTGCACCGTGGAGATGCCCATCTTCGACATGACCTTCACGACGCCCTTCTTGAGCGCCTTCAGGTAGTGCTCCTCGGCTTCTGCCGCCGTCATGGTGGCGGGGGCGTAGCCGTCTGCCTGGAGCCGCGGCAGCGCCTCGAGGGCGAGGTAGGGGTTCACGGCGCTGGCGCCGTACCCGATGAGCAGCGCGAAGTGGTGCACCTCGCGAGGTTCGCCCGTCTCGAGGACCACGCCGACCTGGGTGCGCTTCTTCTCGCGCACCAGGTGGTTGTGGACGCCCGCGATCGCGAGCAGCGCGGGGATGGGCGCGTGATTACGATCGACGCCGCGGTCGGAGAGCACGAGGATGCGCGCCCCATCGGCGACGGCCCGGTCGACGGCGGCAAAGAGTTCGGTCATCGCAGGAGCCAAGCCCTCGGGGCCCGTGGCCGGGTCGAAGAGCATCGGAATCACCGCGGTGCGGAAGTGCGGGTCGTCCTTGAGCGCCTTGACCTGGGCCAGCTGCGCGCTGTCGAGGAATGGCGTCGCGAGCTTGACGACGTGCACATCGGTGAGGTCCTGGCTGAGGAGGTTGCCCTCCGGCCCCACGTGCGTGTGCACGGAGGTGACCAGCTCCTCGCGGATGGCGTCGAGGGGCGGGTTGGTGACCTGCGCGAACAGCTGCTGGAAGTAGTTGTAGAGCGGCTGCGCGCGGCTCGAGAGGACGGCGACGGGTGTATCGGTCCCCATGGAGCCGATGGACTCTTCGCCGTTGTTCACCATGGGCGCGAGGATGTACTTGAGGTCCTCGACGGTGTAGCCGAACGCCTGGAGCTGGCGGTGCAGCTCGTCGGCCTCGATGGGCGGCGGCGGGGCGGCGGGCGGCAGCGCCGCCAGCGGGTGCACGTGCTCCGCGAGCCACTCGGCGTAGGGCTGCGAACGCGAGAGGCCGAGCTTCAGCTCGGCGTCATCGATGATGCGGCCTTCCTCGATGCTGACGAGGAACATCTTCCCGGGCTGCAGGCGCCCCTTCGAGAGGATCCGCTCGGGCTCGAACGGGAGCACACCCACCTCGGAGGCCATGAGGACGAGGTCGTCCTTCGTCACGACGTAGCGCGACGGGCGGAGGCCGTTGCGGTCGAGCACGGCGCCGATCGAGCGGCCGTCGGTGAAGGCCACGGAGGCGGGCCCGTCCCACGGCTCCATCACGGTCGACAGGTACTCGTAGTACGCCTGCTTGTCGGCGGGCATCGACTCGTGGCCGCTCCATGCCTCGGGGATGAGCATCATCATCGCCTGCGGCAGCGGCCAGCCGGCCATGACGAGCAACTCGACGGCGTTGTCGAGGATCGCCGTGTCGCTCCCCGTCTCGTCGACGATCGGGAGGATCTTGTTGACGTCCTCGAAGTAGGGGGACTCGAAGAGCGCTTCGCGCGCGGTCATCCAGTTGATGTTGCCGCGCAGCGTGTTGATCTCGCCGTTGTGGGAGATGTAGCGGTACGGGTGGGCGAGTTTCCAGCTGGGGAAGGTGTTGGTGCTGAACCGCGAGTGGAACATCGCGATCGCGCTCACCAGCCGCGGGTCCTTCAGGTCAGGGAAGTACGCGTCGAGCTGGGTCGCGGTGAGCATGCCCTTGAAGACGAGCGTGCGGCAGGACAGGCTGGGGAAGTAGCAGTACCCCGCCTCGTCGATGCCCGAGCGCTCGATGGCCTTCTCGAAGCGCTTGCGGATGACGTACAGCTTGCGCTCGAAGGCGTCCTGGCTGGGGACGTCGTGGCCGCGGCCGATGAACGCGTGCAGCATGCGCGGCTCGACGGCGACGGCGCTGGGACCGACATCGGCGGCCGTGGCGTCGGTGGGGACGTCACGCCAGCCCAGAAAGAACTGCCCCTCCTCGGCAACGATGGAGACGAAGAGCGCCTGCGCGTGCTGGCGCGCGGTGTCGTTGCGCGGCGCGAACATGAGGCCCACGCCGTAGTCCCCGGCGGTGGGCAGGTGGATGCCGATCTGCGCGCACTCGTGGCGGAAGAACTCGTCCGGCATCTGGATGAGGATGCCGGCGCCATCGCCCGTGTTGACCTCGCAGCCGCAGGCGCCGCGGTGGTTCAGGTTCTCGAGGGCGAGCAGGCCATCGCGCACGATCTGGTGCGAGCGCTTCCCCTTCAGGTGCACGAGGAAGCCGACGCCGCACGAATCGTGCTCGTGGATGGGGTCGTACAGGCCCTGGGCCTGCGGGAGCCCTGGTGCGTTCATCGCCATGCCTCCGTGCTGGCGGTCAGTCCGCGTGCCGTGCTCGATGCTGCGCGGGCGCCCCTGTGGGAGCTGCTGTGGTGGGCGGGGTAGGCGCCGGTCACTGGCCGCCTCCTCTGTGTGCACTGCGGGTCGCGCTGGCTACGTTCCATGGTCGCGAGGGAGTGAGCGCGATGGGGCGACGGTCATCCCGTGCGGTGCGTCTCATGGTGATCACGCCCTCCGGGGAAGTCCTCAGGATATCCGAGTCGTCTATCCCCCCACGTTCGAGGGTCGTATATTGCGTGTTCCTTCACAATCTGTAAAGGGCGTCCGCAGCGGCTCGTGACGAGGTGTCAGTCCCCCTCCGAGCGGACCTCTGCACGACCTCGGCGCGTCGGCCCGGCCGCTAGCCGAGATCGACCTCGGGACGCTCATCCCACAGGACCTGGCGCGCGATGAGGTCGGCGAGCGTGGCGTCGTCGACGCCGAGGAGGTCGCCCAGCACCTCGCGGGTGTGCTGGCCCATGTCGGGCGATGTGTCGGCGATGCCGCCCGGGGTGCGACTCAGCTTCACCGGTGTGTTGACCAGCGGGAGCGTCCCGATCGTGCGGTGCTCGATGGGTACGAACATCTCGCGGTACTCGAGCTGGGGGAGCGCGGCGGCCTGCCCGATGGTGTTGAGCGGCCCACACGGGATGTTGTAGCGCTGAAGCCGGGACACCCAGTCGGCAGTGGTGCTGCTGCGGAAGGCGGCCTCGAGGATGGGCTCGAGTGCCGCGTGGTTCCGCGAGCGGGCCTGCGCGGAGAAGAAGCGTTCGTCATCGGCGATCTCGACGAGACCGAGCTCGGCACAGAAGAGGTGCCACTGGTTCGGCACGCCCCAGGCGAGCGCCACCACGATGTAGCCGTCAGCCGTCGGGAAGGCCTGGAACGGCACGGACGCCGGGTGGCGCGTGCCGAGTGGCTCCACGGCCTCGCCAAGGTGGTGGCGGAGGAAGGCGTTCTCCTGGATCGCGACCTGGGCATCGAGCATGGAAATGTCGATGTACTGGCCCCGGCCGGAGCGCTCGCGCTCGTAGACCGCCGAGAGCACTCCGATGGCGGCGTACAGCCCCGCCGCGATGTCGCCAAGGGAGAGGCCGGGGCGAATCGGACGGCCGCCGGGCTCGCCGGTCACGGACATGATGCCGCCGGCGCCCTGGACGACGATGTCGAGTGCGGGTTGGGCGTGCATCGGTCCGGTCTGGCCGAAGCCGGAGATCGAGCAGTAGACGAGGCGCTCATTGATCGCGGACAGCGCGTCGTAGTCGAGGCCCAGTCCGGCCATCACGCCGGGCGTGTAGTTCTCCACCAGGACGTCGACGTGCGGGATGAGCCGCAGGAAGAGCGCCTTGCCCTCGGCGGACTTGAGGTCAATCGAGATGCTGCGCTTGCCACGGTTGACCGAGTGAAAGTACGCCGACTCGCCGCCGATGAGCGGGCCCGTGGTGCGGGCGACATCGCCGTATGGCGGGCGCTCGACCTTAATGACGTCGGCGCCGAGGTCGGAGAGCGTCATCGTGCAGTAGGGGCCGGACAGCACCCACGTCAGGTCGAGGACCTTGAGCCCCACGAGCGGGCCGCGACGCTCAGTCATCACGCATGCTCCTCGATACCCCGTGTGCGCGGCGGAGGCGCGGGGCGCGCGAGTCCAACGACCACTCCGGCCAGGACAGCGAGGCCCCCCACCACCTGGACGAGTGTAGGCGGCTCCCGGAGCAGCGTGGCGGCGATGAGGGTGGCGCCCACCGGCTCCCCGAGCACGGCGATCGCCACGGCCACGGTGGTCATGGAACCGAGCGCCCAGTTGAGGGACGTGTGGCCGATGAGCTGGGGCACCAGCGCCAGCAGCACGATGTACGCGTAGGCCTCGGGGGTCCAGCCACGGAGCGAGGTGCCTCGCGCGCCGGCGACGGCGAGGAGCACCAGCGCCGCCATCGGATAAACCACCCCGACGTACGTGAGGTTCGACCAGACCTGGCGCAGGCGCCGCCCGATCAGGAAGTACGTCGCGGCGAGGATGGCCCCGGCGAGGGCAAGCGCGTCACCTCGGAGGGAGGCGGCGTCACCGGCGTCGGCGCCGGCGAGCAGCGCCGCACCGGCTCCCGCGAGGCCGATCCCCGCGACGGTGCTCCGTGCGAGGGGCTCGCGGAGGACGGCCCAGCCGACGACACCAGCGACGATGGGCTGCGTGGTCACCAGCACCGCGCTCGCGATCACCGATGTCTGTTGCACGGCGGCCACCCACGCGAGGAAGTGGCAGGCGAGCGCGGTGCCCGCCGCCGCCGCCAGCGCCAACTCGCGAGGGCGGACCGTGGCCAGCTCGTGGCGGCGCCATGCGAGCATCGCGATCGCGACGGGCGGCGCGGCGATGACGAGTCGAAGGGTCGCGATGACCTCGGCGGGTGCATCCGCCAGGCGGATCAGGGGCGCCGCCCAGGAGACGGCAAGGACGCCGAGCACGAGGGCGATGAGCTGCGAGGTCGACATGGCGCCAGCCTACCGTCACGCGGCGCCGACGCCTCGATTGACACGCTCGCTCGAACCCCGAAAGATGCGCCAACCGATTCTGGAGTCAGGGGCCTGAGGATGCAGCTCGGCGTGGTCTTCCCGCAGCTCGAGATCGGCTCCGATCCCGGCGTCATCCGCGACTACGCGCAGACGGCCGAGGGCCTGGGGTACTCCTTCCTTACGGCCTACGACCACGTCCTGGGCGCCAACCCCGACCGCCCGGGTGGCTTCAGCGGGCCCTACACGCATGACTCGGTGTTCCACGAGCCGTTCGTGCTCTTCGGCTTCCTCGCAGGGCTGACCCAGACGATCGAGCTGTGGACCGGGATCATCATCCTGCCGCAGCGTCAGACCGTCCTGGTCGCCAAGCAGGCGGCCGAGGTCGCGGTGCTGGCGGGCGGCCGACTGGTGCTG
>CADEHD010000070.1 GCA_902827055.1 uncultured Chloroflexota bacterium
GGTCGCCTCGATCCCGGAATGGGGCTCTTGCTCGTTGCGGGGGCGTTCGGTCTCCTGACGGCCGTGCTGACCCTTGCATACCTCCAGGGTCGGGGTGGGGGCGCCGCTGACACCGCCGCGCTGGTGGCTGTGCTCAAGACCGACGTGCGAGCCGGGGAGACGATTCCAGCAACCGCAGTGGAGCTGGTGAGCGTGCCACTCGAGAGCGTGCAGGCGGGGGCCGTCACGACCACGGCGAACGCCGTCGGGCAGGTGGCGAAGTTCGCGCTCTCCGCAGGGGAGCAGGTCGTCACGAGCCGCCTCGTGGACCGGAAGGGCGAGGACGCGCTGGCGTTCGCGGTCCCTGAAGGACACCGAGCGGTCTCGGTGCCGTTCTCCGCAGTAATGGGCGCGGGCGGCCTCGTGGTGCCGGGTGATCGCGTCGACATCCTCGTGTACACCGAGTACTCGAGCCTGTTCGGGCCAGGCGAGGCCGTGCCGCAGACCGCGGCGTCGCACCCCACCGTCGTGACCCTGCTGCAGAACGTGCTCGTGCTCGCGCTCGATCGGACCGTGGGGCCCGCCTCGGAGACCGGCACCGTAGGGCGACTGTCGACGCGCGACACCCCCGCCTCGGCGCGGACCGTGACGCTGGCGGCGTCGCTGGAGGACGCGCAGCTGCTGTTCCTCGCGACGCAGAAGGGGACGCTGGGACTCGCCGTGCGGCGGTTCGGGGACGAGACGCAGAGCTCCGTGTCGCCCGAGTTCCGGGTGCGGTCACCCCTCGACCCGATCGTGTTGCCGACGGCCACGCCGACCGCGACCGCGACCGCGCGCGCGAGTGGCGCGATCGGTGCGGGTGGCGGCCTCGGCACGGGCGTCACGACGACCGGGGCAACCAACTCGACAGGCACATCGACGGCGACCGGGGCTGGTGCAGGGACAGGCACCGGGACGGGCGTCGGGAGGACAACCCAGTGACGATGGACCCGATCCCCTCGGTGATCATCATCGATCCGAATCCGAACAGCCGCCTGGACACGGCCGAGGCCGTGCTGCGCGCCAACCTCGAGTTGCGCGGGGAGTGCGGCTACGGCACCGAGGCGACCGTGCTCGCGGTTCGGCAGCGGCCGGACATCGCGCTCCTGGCGATCGAAGACCCGTCGGCACGCGCCGTGGCGACGCTGCAGGCGCTGCAGCGGCTGGCGCCCGAGACCGTCGTGATCAGCTACTCGACGCTGGGCGACCTGGCGATGATGCGGCAGGCGATGCGCTACGGCGCGCGGGACTACCTCATTCGCCCCGTGCAGCCGGACGCCCTCGCCGAGGCCGTGGGGAGCGCCCTCCAGCACGAGTCGCGGCGTCGCGAGGCGCAGAAGACCGGGGGCGGCGACGAAGCGCCCTCGGCGCGCGGCACCATCGTGACGATCCACAGCCCGAAGGGCGGCGTGGGGAAGACCACCATCTCGGCGAACCTCGCGCTGGCGCTGCGGCAGCTGACCGAGCAGGAAGTCGTGCTGGTGGACGCCGACGCGCAGTTCGGGGACGTCGCGCTGATGCTCGACATGGAGGTGACGCGCGGCATCGGCGTGCTGGCGCGAAACGAGTACGACCTGAGCCCGCCCGTCGTCGAGCAGTACCTCGACCTGCACCAGACCGGGCTGGCCGTCCTCGGGACCGCCGCCGACCCCGACGACTGGCGCGCCGTGACCGGCGAGAACCTGCCGACCATCCTCAATTCGCTGGCGGAGAAGTTCGAGTTCGTGCTGGTCGACACCCCCGGCGCCGTGAACGCCGTGGTGGAGTCGGCGCTGACCGCATCGGACCTGATCGTGCTCGTGACGTCGCGGGACGTGTCGAGCGTGAAGGACGCGCGGGCGATCATCAGCATCCTCGATACGTGGGGCGTGCCTCGCGAGCGCGTGCGCCTGGTGATCAACGACAGTACGAACGCGCCGCTGGTCACCGCCGCCGAGGCTGAGCGGACCATTGGCCTGCCCGCGACCACCACCCTGCCCTACGACCGCCAGGTGGACGTGGCGCTGCAGACCGGCGCGCCCGTGGTGCTGCAGACGCAGCGCAGCCGCTTCGCGGAGGGCATGTTCGACCTCGCGAAGTTGATCTCCGGCGTGTCGGGCGAGCCGCGGCGGCGCCCGCGACTGTTCTCGGCGATTGGCATTGCGGGCAGGAGAGGCTCATGACGCAGGCGCGCGTCGGCGGTCCCGGGAGCCCGCCGGGATCGACCAGCAACGCGAGCGCGTCCGGGGGCGCGACGAGCATCGGGAACAGCAGCAGCGGGAACGCCCTCGCGGCTGTGGAGCAGCGCGAGGAAGAGGCGCGGCGCGGCCTGGTGCTGCGCGCGCACGACCGCCTGCTCCGCGACCTCGACCCGCGACTCCTCGAGGAGCTCGACTCGGAGCAGGCGCGCCAGCGCGTGGAGCGCGCCGCCGCGATCGTCCTCACCGAGCTGGCGCCCGGGATCGCGGAGATCCGCCGGCACGACCTGATCCGCGCGATCACTGACGAGGCGATCGGCTTCGGGCCGATCCAGCGGCTGCTCGATGACCCGGACGTCACCGAGG
Organism: uncultured Chloroflexota bacterium; assembly: GCA_902827055.1. Taxonomy (GTDB): domain Bacteria; phylum Chloroflexota; class Dehalococcoidia; order UBA2979; family UBA2979; genus RBC038. The sequence continues at coordinate 2,562 of CADEHD010000070.1, forward strand.
TGATGGTGAACGGCCCCGCCTCGATCTACTTCGAGCGGGGGGGCGTGCTGCACGCCTCCAACCTGCGGTTCAACGACCAGGACCACATCCGGCGGATCGCGGACCGCATCGTCGTGGCCCTCGGGCGGCGGCTGGACGAGGCGTCGCCGATGGTCGACGCACGCCTGCCCGACGGGTCGCGTGTGAACGTCGTGATCCCGCCGCTGGCACCGCGGAGCCCGACGATCACCGTCCGGAAGTTCGCAGGAGGGCGTCACGGCATCGAGGATCTGATCCAGCTCGGGTCGATCTCCGAGCAGCTGGCCGGGTTCATGCGCGCCTGCATCGTCGCCAAGGTGAACGTGGTGATCTCCGGTGGTACCGGCACGGGCAAGACCACGCTGCTCAACGCGTTCTCGCAGTTCATCCCGGAGAGCGAGCGCATCGTCACGATCGAGGACCCGATCGAGGTGCAGCTGCAGCAGGAGCACGTGGTGACGCTCGAGGCGCGCCCGGCGGGTAGCGAGGGCCGTGGCGAGGTGACGCAGCGAGACCTGGTGCGGAACGCCCTCCGCATGCGGCCCGACCGCATCATCGTGGGCGAGGTCCGTGGCTCGGAAGCGTTCGACATGCTCCAGGCGATGAACACCGGCCACGAGGGCGGACTGACCACCGTCCACTCGAACTCGCCTCGAGATGCGCTGTTCCGCATCGAGAACATGGTGATGATGGCCGGGTTCGAGCTCACCTCGCGGGTCATCCGCGAGCAGATGGTGTCGGCGTTGCAGCTCATCATCCAGGTCAACCGCCTGCTGGACGGGACCCGCCGCGTGGTCGCGGCCACCGAGGTCAGTGCGCTGTCGGGTGACACGATTACCCTCCAGGACCTGTTCGTGTTCGACAATCGCGGCATCGGGCCAGACGGGCGCGTGCAGGGCAGCCTCCGTCCGACCGGGATCCGGCCCCGGTTCGCGGACCGCTTCGCCGCGTTCGGCGTCTCGCCCGTGTGGCAGCCGGCCGGGGGCGGCGTGGCGCTGCCGTGACCGGAGTGCCGATCCTCATCGCGCTGCTGGCGGGCGTCGCGGGGACGCTCGCGTTGCTGGGCGTGGCACAGGTGGCGTCGTCGCCGGGGCGACGTGTGCGGCAGCGCCTCCAGGGGACCGCGCCGGCGCCCGTGTTCGAGATCCCCGATTACAACCTGCTGCGCGACCGGCGCGCCTCCACCCTCGGTCCGCTGGATGCGCTGCTGCGGCGTCGCGAGTGGACCGACCAGACGCGTATCGTCCTCGACCGCGCGGGGATCCCGCTGCGGGTCGGCGAGTACGTGCTGTTCCGGGCCGGGGCCGGCCTCGCGGGTGGCGTGTTCGGGTTCCTCGTGTCGCAGGTCATCGGCGTGAGCGGGATCGCGTGGGTGGTGGTGCCGCTGGGCATGGTGGCGGCGTCGTACCTGCCGGAGGTGTACGTCGCGCTGCGGATCCGCAAGCGGTCCGAGGAGATCGAGGCGCAGCTCGTGCAGCTGTGCGACGTCATGTCCGCGATGGTCATGTCCGGCTTCGGGTACCTGCAGGCGCTGCACACCACCAGCGAGCGGATCCTGCCGCCACTGTCCGTCGAGGTGCGGCGCATGCTCGATGAGATCACGCTCGGTGCGGACGTCGACCAGGCGCTGGTGGACCTCAACACGCGGCTCAACAGTCCCGACTTCGACATCGTGGCGACCGCCATCGCGATCCAGCGGAGCACCGGTGGCAACCTGGGGGAGATCCTGGCGGGCGTCGCGAGCACCATCCGCGGGCGCCAGTCGCTGAAGAGCGAAGTGCGCACCCTCACCTCGCAGCAGCGCATGTCCGCGATGCTGGTGGCCGGCCTGCCGTTCGTGCTCGCGACCGTGCTCATGTACCTGCTGCCCGAGCCGTTCGCGCGCCTCGTCACCCAGCCCGGCGGACGCCTGATGCTCGCGATGGCCGTGGTGCTGGACTTCTTCGCGTTCATCGTGATCCGGCGGGTGTCGAAGGTGGACTTCTGATGCCGCTGCTCATCGCGATCCTCGCGGGCGTGACCGCGAGCGTGGCGCTGGCGGGCGCCTCGCGGCTGCAGGGACGGGCCGGCGCGCTGAGCGCGCGCCGGCTGCGCCGCGTCGCGAACGCCGACGACCCGTTGTCGGTGTCGATCGTCGATCGGGCGCTGCGGCCCGCGGCCATGCGGTTCGGGCGCGGGCTGCGTCGCGTGATGCCCTCGCCGCTGGTGGAGGCGCTCGACGGGCGCCTGATCACCGCCGGCCTGACCGTGCGGCGGCAGACGTTCATGTGGGTGTGGGCCGGGTTCGCGTTCGGGCTGCCGGCGCTGGCGCTGGTCGCAGGCGGGCTGATCGACCTCGATGGGACGCGCCACGGGATCTGGGTGGTGCTGTCCGCGATCGTGGGGACGTACTCCCCGTGGTACTGGCTGGCGACGCGGGCGAAGTCGCGCACGATCCACATCGACCGGTCGCTGCCGGACGTGATCGACTTCATCGTGACCTCCGTGGAAGCCGGAGTCGGCATGCAGGGCGCAATGCTGAACATGGCGCGCAAGTTCGAGGGCCCGCTGTCGCAGGAGTTCCTGCAGGTCGTGCGCGAGACCAGCCTGGGGCGGTCGCGTGACGCGGCGCTCGAGGCGATGGCCGAGCGGTGCCGCTCGTACGACCTCAGCCTCCTGGTGAGCGCGATCGTGCAGGCCGACCAGACCGGCATCGCGATCGGGCGCGTGCTGCGCAATCAGGCCGACGAGCTGCGGCTGCGGCGGCGGCAGCGCGCGCGCGAGTACGCCTCCAAGATCCCCGTGAAGATGACCGTGCCGACCGTCGCGTTCGTGTTCCCGACCCTGTTCCTGCTCATCCTCGGGCCCGTGGCGCTGCGGGCGATGGAGCTGTTCCGCAGCTGAGCACGGTTCGAGTGCGGCGCGTACCCTCTGGGGATGACGACCGCACTCGCGACTGACCCGCTGTACCTCGAGCATCGCAGCGACGGGCACCCGGAGCGCCCAGAGCGCCTGCGCGCCATCCTCGACCAGCTCGAGCGCACCGGGCTGCGCGAACGGATGGTCGAGCTCGCGCCGCGCGACGCCAGTGACGACGAGATCCGACGCGTGCACGGCGGCGCCGTGCTCGAGCGCGCGCGCGAACTCGCGGAGGCGGGGGGCGGCTGGGCCGACGTCGACACCTTCGTGAACGTCGAGTCGCCCGCCGTGGCGCGTCGGGCGGCCGGTGGCGTGCTCGCGGCCACGCACGCCGTGCTGCGCGGCGAGGCGACGAACGCGTTCGCGGCCGTGCGGCCACCGGGGCACCACGCCACCGCTCGACAGCTGATGGGGTTCTGCCTGCTGAACAACGTCGCGATCGCCGCCGGCGCCGCCCTCGATGCCGGCCTGCAGCGCGTGGCGATCGTGGACTGGGACGTGCATCACGGGAACGGGACGCAGGCGATCTTCGATGCCGATCCGCGCGTCCTCTACTTCAGCACCCACGCCGCGCCGTACTACCCCGGGACCGGGCGCGTGGAGGACTCCGGGATCGGGTGGGCGCAGGGCACGAAGGTGAACGTGCCGCTGCCGCACGGGACCAGCGATGCCGGGTTCGTCGCCGCGTACGAGCAGGTCTGCGTGCCCGCGCTCGAGCGGTTCCGGCCGCAGCTCGTGCTCGTCTCGAGCGGCTGGGACGCGCACGCGCGCGACCCGCTGGCGCCGCTCATGGTGACGACCGCGGGCTATACGCGGGTCGCACGGCTGGTGCGCGATGCCGCCTCGCAGCTGTGCGACGGCCGCCTCGTCGTGGCCCTGGAGGGCGGGTACGACGAGCACGCCCTCGCGTGGTGCGCCAGCGCGCTGGGCGCGCTGCTGCTGGGTGACGAGCCGGAGCCGGACCCCGAGCCTGTCGTGCCGCCGCTGCGCGTGCCGAGCGTGGAGGCCGTCATCGAGGCGGCGCGCCGGGTCGCGGGGCTCGCCTCGCCCGAGTAGCGCGACTGCTCGACCAGCGCCCCGCGGGCGGCGGGTGCCTCAGACGAGCGTGCGCCCACCGTCGACCGGGATCGTGACGCCCGTGACGTACGACGCCGCCTCGGAGGCCAGGTAGATCGCCAGCAGGCCCACGTCGCGCATCCGGCCGAAGCGCCCGAGGGGGATGCCGCGGGCCGCGCGCTCCTCGCGCTCCGCGAACTGCTCAGGAGTCATCTGCTCGGGGTCCGGGAACTGACCGGGCGCGATCGCGTTGACGCGGACGCCGCGCGGCGCCCACTCGAGGGCGAGCGACTCCGTGAAGCGTGTCAGGCCCGCCTTCGCAGCCGCGTACGCCGCGCTGTTCGGGGCCGGGCGGAGCGCCGCGAAGGACGAGATGTTGATCGCGGAGCCGGAGCCCTGGGCGAGCAGGTGCGGCCCGAAGACGTGGCACCCGACGAACGCCTGCGTCAGGTTGAGGTCGATGACGCGGTGCCAGTCGCCCTCCGTCATCACGCGGCCCGAGCCGTCCGGGCCTGCCGCGACGAGGCCCGGGATCGAGTCACCGACGCAGTTGATGAGCACATCGAGGCCACCGAGCTCCGCGATGACGTCCGGCGCGATCTCCTGCATCGCCTCGACGCTGGTGCCGTCCGCAGCCCAGCCCAGCCCGCGGCGCCCGAGGGCGATCACCTCGCGAGCGACGTGCTTCGCGTTGGCCTCGCCCAGGCTCGTGACCGCGACGTCGGCGCCTGCCTCCGCCATGACCAGCGCGATGCCCTTGCCGATGCCTCGGCCTGCGCCGGTGATCAGCACCTTGCGCCCCGTGAGATCGAAGTCGGCGATTGCCATGCGATGCCCCTCTCGTGCCGTGTGCCGCGATCGTACTCGGGAAGCGCAGGTCCCTCGGGGCCCACGCGAACGCGTACGATGCAGTGCCAGTCGAGGCGGGTAACGGGAGGTCACGCCACATGCCGGTCACCATCGTCACGAGCGAGACAGAGACATCACCACCCGGCGCGCGCCGCGAGGGCGCAGCGCTGTGGCTACGCAGCGACGAGCTGCTCGCGTCCACCGGGTGGGAGATCAAGCCTGAGGGCGTCTGTCGTGGCGAGATCTGCGTGCCCCTGCCCGAGGACCGGGCCGGCGCGCTGCTTGCGGAGCGGGACGGGGCGACCTGGCTCGACGTCGCCGGGTTCGCGGGCTACGTCGGGCAGACGGCGGCCCACGACGACGCGACCGAGACGTGGTACTTCGGGCCCGGCCCGGAGGAGCGGCGCGGCCAGCTCGACATGCTGGACGCGCCGGACTTCGAGCTGCCCGACCTCGAGGGGCGGATGCACCGCCTGTCGGACCACCGGGGAAAGAAGGTCCTGCTCGCGCTGTGGGCCTCCTGGTGAGGGTGCCGTCTTGACCTGCCAGTCTGGCAGGCCCTGCGGACCGAGCTCCAGGCCGACAACTTCGAGGTCATCACCGTCGGCTGCGACGTGAAGGGCGCCGAGGTAGAGCGCGAGTTCATCGAGGCGGCGAAGCCCGAGCACCCCTCGTTGCTCGACCCGCGCTTCATCGTGGCGGAGCTCTACAACACGCGGAACGTCCCGGCCGTGTTCTGGATCGACGAGGAGGGGTGGATCGTGCGGGGGAACGACCCCGTGTACGCGGTGCGACGTAACCGCGAGACCGGCGAGACGACGATCAACGAGCGTTACCTCGAGGCGGTGCGCGACTGGGTGCGCGCCGGCCCCGCGAGTGCGTACCTGACGCCATCGACCGAGACGCAGCGTCGCGTGGGGTCCTCGGACGAGGCGAACCAGCAGGCGATGGCGCACTTCCGCCTCGGCGTGTACCTCGACCGCCACGGCCACCACGAGCAGGCCGTGGCGCAGTTCAAGAGCGCGCTGGAGCTGAAGCCCGACAACTGGAACTACCGACGGCAGGCCTACAACCTCGGCAGCGCCGATGAGTACGGCATGACCATGCAGGAGGCGATGCAGACCGTCGGCCCGATGTACGCCATGCCCCTCGAGCTGCCGGAGGTGCCCTCGACGTAACGGTGAGCGACGTACCGGCGGACGCCCGAGGCAGCGCGCAGTGCCTCGGGCGGAGATCGGAGCGCGCGCGGAAGGCGTAACGTAACGGACAGAGTGGTGCCACACCGTAAGGGGTGAACGGTGAGCATCGAGTGGTGGCCGGCGGCGAGCGCCGCACCTTGGACCTGGGCGTGGCACGCCTACGTCGGTGCCTGGCTGCTCGTGGGGCTCATCGG
>CADEHD010000071.1:0-2014 GCA_902827055.1 uncultured Chloroflexota bacterium
CGCCCGCGCGGGCAGGCCCGTGCAGTCGCGATCGTGCGCCTCGCGGGGCCCGCCGCGCGCGCACGGGCGCGCATCGAGGGCATCGTCGGGTCGCGCACCTCCCGTCGAGCGCGGGCCCTCCGAGCCGTGATCGCGGCCGATGGGGAGCTTGCCGAGGCCGCCGCCGGTCGGATCGCGCGGGGTGCCCCGGCCGTGGCGACCCTGGTGGACGCTGGGCTGCTCGTTCGCGACGGTGCGAACGTGCGCCTCGCGCTGACCGCGGAGGAGACCGAGCGGCACGCCCGAGTCCTGTCGTACTCGCGCGAAGAGAGCGCCGTTGTCGGGATCCTCGAACGACTCCTGCGCGCGGGCGATGAGCCGGTGCGCCTCTCGGAGCTCGTGTCGGATCTCGGGCGGGGCACGCGCGAGGCCGTGACGTTGCTCGAGACCCTTGGCGCGGTGCACGTCGAGTCTCAGCTCGACCGACGCGACCCCATGCGCGCCGTCGACGTCGTGCGGCGCCTGCCCGTGGAACTCGTCGCCGAGCAACGGGCGGCCGCGGAGCGCATCCGCCAGGCGATTGATCGCCGCGACGGCACGGAATTCCTCCTCCAGGGCGTCACCGGCTCCGGCAAGACCGAGGTGTACCTCGACGCCATCGAGCACGTCGTGGCGTCGGGCGGGCGGGCGATTGTGATGGTCCCCGAGATCGCGCTCACGGCGCAGACCACGCGCCGGTTCGCCGAGCGCTTTCCGGGGCGGGTCGGCGTCCTGCACTCCGGCCTGACGCTGGGCGAGGAGTTCGACGAGTGGCACCGCGTGCAGGCAGGGGCGTGCGACGTCGTGGTGGGGTCTCGCTCCGCCGTGTTTGCGCCGCAGCCAGACCTCGCGCTCATCGTCATCGACGAAGCGCACGAGTGGACGTACAAGCAGCACGAGCCGGCCCCGCGCTACGACGCGCGCACCGTCGCCGCCCAGCTCGCGCGGCTGACCGGCGCGACGGTCGTCTACGGCACCGCCACGCCGAGCGCCGAGCACTGGTACGCCGCCTCGCGAGGTGAGATCGAGCGTCTCGACCTGCCGCGCCGCGTCCGCGTCGTGCCGCAGCCATCGGGGCCGCCGCGTGCGCTCCCCTGGGCCGAGCTGCCCGAGGTCGACATCGTGGACATGCGCGGTGCGCGCTCGCTGTTCTCGCCGCAGCTCGTGAGCGCGCTCGCCGAGACCCTGGACCGCGACGAGCAGGCGATTCTCCTCCTGAACCGGCGCGGGCGGGCTGCCTTCCTGCTATGTCCCCAGGGGCATTCGCCAACCTGCTCAGCGTGCGACGTGGCCTACACCCTGCATGACCCCGCGCAGCAGCCTGCGCCGGGCGCCCCCGTCCGAGGCCGCCTCGTGTGCCACCAGTGCAACCGGTCGCGTCCCGTCCCGCCCGCCTGTCCGGAGTGCGGCTTGCGACTCGCGCGGACGCGGGCGGGGACGCAAGAGGTGGAGCGGGAGGTGCGCTACCACTTCATGACCGCGCGCGTCCTCCGCTGGGACCGCGACACCGCCCGCAACGCCGAGCAGCACGCCGAGCATCTTCGTCGGTTCGCGGCCCACGAGGCCGACGTGCTCGTGGGCACGCAAATGGTTGCGAAGGGCCTCGATCTGCCGCTGGTGACGCTCGTGGGCGTGGTGCTCGCCGACTACTCGCTGCGCGAGGGCGACTTCCGCGCGGGCGAGCGGACGCTGCAGCTGCTCGAGCAGGTGGCGGGTCGTGCCGGGCGCGCCGACCTCCATGGCCGCGTGATCATCCAGACGCTGCGTCCGGACGAGCCTGCCGTGCAGGCCGTCGCTGATCACGACGTCGACGGCTACTTCGAGGCGGAACTCACCCGGCGCGCTCGGTTCGGGTTCCCGCCGTTCCGACGCATGGCTCGCCTCCTCGTGGCACACGAGCATGGCGAGTACGCGCGGGAGGAGGCCGGGCGGAGCGCTGCCGAGCTCCAGGCGCGCGCCGCCTCCTTCCCGGGCGTCGCGCTGCGCCGCCTCCACC
>CADEHD010000071.1:2024-8770 GCA_902827055.1 uncultured Chloroflexota bacterium
TCGGCAACATCGAACTGTCGCCGCCGTGGGCCGTCGATATCGACCCCGTCGTCGTGACGTGACGTAACGGCTAGGGCGCGGGCGGGCGCGATGCCGGGCGGCCCGCAGGCGGCGCGCAGCGACGTTCGCGAGTCGACTCGGTACACTGCGGTCATGCATGCCCTGGCGAGTCCACCACGGCCTGAACGAGGCGGCTCGTGACCGTCCGCCCGATCCGTTACCTCGGCGATCCTGTCCTGCGTCGAACGGCGCGTCCCGTCGAGGCGGTGAACGATGCGATCCGCGCCCTGATCGACGACATGATCGAGTCGATGCACGAGGCGCAGGGCGTCGGCCTGGCGGCGCCGCAGATCGGCGTCGGGCTGCAGGTGGTCGTGCTGGGCATGCCCGAAGAGGAGCCGTTCGCCCTCGTGAACCCACGGGTAAAGAGCCGTTCCGGGACACGGGTAATGGACGCCGAGGGGTGTCTGTCGGTGCCCGGGTACCGTGGCGCGCTCCAGCGATCGGTGAAGGTCACCGTCGAGGCCCTCGACGCGCACGGGCGCAAGATCGAGATCACCGCCGAGGACGACTTGCTCGCCGAGGCGCTCGAGCACGAAGTCGACCACCTCAACGGCATCCTCTACGTCGACCACATTCCAGACCTCGGCAAGCTGCAGAAGCTCCGGGGCACAGGCTGGGTGGACGAGGGTGAGCCCGAGGAGGCCGAGGAGCCCGCGTCAAGTGAGGCGACCGACACGCGGGAGCGGGCCACGGGCACGGCAGGGAAGCGCTGATGGACGTCCTGCTGATGCTCGTCGCCGTGCTGGCGGCGTTCTATTTCATCCTGATGCGTCCCGTGATCATGCAGCAGAAGCGTCGGCGCTCGGACATATCGCAACTGGAAGTGGGCGACGAGGTGCTGACCACAGGCGGCTTTTATGCCACCGTGAAGGAGATCCAGACGACTGACGAGGGACCGATGCAGATCTACCTGGAAGCCGCGCCCGGCGTCATCCTGCGGGCGACCCCCGCAGCCGTCGAACTGGTGTCGAAGCGCGCGGCGAGTGGGCAGCGCGCGACCGCGCAGGGTGACGCATGAGGCGTCGCAGCATCCTGCCCATCACGCTCATCGGCGCGCTCGTGCTCGCTTCGCTGTGGGTCGTGTGGCCCGCCGAGCCGAGCTCCGTACTCCCGCCGGGCGTCCCGTGGCCCAAGGGCCGTGGCGTATCGATCGGTGGGTTCGATCGCACCGAGATGCGCCTCGGCCTCGACCTGCAGGGCGGTACGCGGCTGCTCCTCGCGGCGACCATCCCAGAGGGCTTCGAGGGCAACCTCGACGATGCCCTCGAGGGGACCATTCGCGTGCTGCGGCGCCGCGTCGACGCCTCCGGTGTGGCCGAGGCGGAGATCACGCGGCAGGGGCAGTCGAACATCTCCGTGCAGCTCCCCGGCCTCACCCCCGAGGAGGCGCGCTCGCTGCTCGGGCGCACCGCGTTGCTGCGCTTCTGCGAGCGCGCCGGGCAGCAGACGCTTCCCGGTGGCGAGCCAGCAGCTGCGTGTGACACCCAGGGCCAGTGGGAGCAGTCTTACGGGATCATCGATGGGAAGGCGCTCCCCCTCAACGGTCGGTCGCTGAAGGCGAACGCGTTCGTCGGTGCGGACCAGCTCGGAGCGCCCGCCGTCAACTTCGAGTGGCAGGCCGACGGTCCCGAGCTCTCGGCGCAGGTCACGACGCGCCTGTTGAACCAGCCCCTCGGCATCTTCCTCGATAACGAGCTGCTCTCTGCGCCCAACGTTGGCAGCACCATCCGCGAGCGCGGCCAGATCACGGGCCTCGACCTGGTGCGTGCGCAGGAGCTCGTGATTCAGCTGAACTCTGGAGCGCTTCCACTCGAGCTGTCCGTGCTGCAGCAACAGCAGGTGGACGCCACCCTCGGGGCCGACTCCGTACGCCAGTCTGTGGTGGCCGGGGAGATCGCCTTCCTCGTGGTGGTGCTGTTCATGGTGCTGTACTACCGGATGGCCGGGGTGCTGGCCTCGGTGGCATTGCTGGTGTACGCGCTGCTCTCGCTCGCGGTGTTCAAGATGATCCCGATCACCCTGACGCTGGCCGGCATCGGCGCGTTCGTGCTGTCGATCGGCATGGCCGTGGACGCCAACATCCTGATCTTCGAGCGGATGAAAGAGGAGCTGCGCGCGGGGCGCGGCTATGCAGCAGCCGTCGACGCGGGGTTCGCCCGTGCCTGGCCGTCCATCCGCGACTCGAACGCCTCGACGCTGATCACCTGCGTGATCCTGTTCGCCCTCGGCGGGGGTATCGAGATCCCCGGGATCGGGGCGTTCGACGCGCCGCTCGTACGTGGATTCGCGCTGACGCTCGCCGTCGGCGTCGGCATCTCGATGTTCACCGCGATCACCGTGACGCGCGCGCTCCTGCACCTCTTCATCGGGACGCGATTCGCGAACCCGATGTGGCTGGCGCCGGGCGCGCAGCAAGAGATGCTCCCGGCAGGTGACCAATGATCACGCACCGTATCGACCTGGTTGGCAACCGCGGGTGGCTGTTCGTGCTCTCCGGCGGCATGGCCGTGGTGGCGGCGATCCTCCTCGCGATTCCGCCGGCGCTCAAGCCCGGCATCGAGTTCTCGTCCGGCACCACCTCGTTGCTTCGCTTCGAGAGCGCCGTCCAGGCCGCGGACATTCGCGCTGTGTACCAGGACCTCGGTCACCCCGAGGCCCGCATCCAGAGCGCCGGGCCCAACGAGTTCCTGATCCGCACCAGCAGCCTGCGCGTCCCGGCTGACGCGCTGACGGAGATCGAGCCCACCCCGGTGGCCGCGCCCGTCGGCCCGACGCCGATCCCCAATCTCGGGTCGCTGCTCCTCGGCGGACCCGACCAGCTCGGCGACATCTCGCTGTACGACGCCGTGACGAACGTCGCCGTGGCGCCCGGGCCCGGGCTGCAGTCGGCCGGCGTCTGTCCTACGGTCGGGGAGAGCGTGGGAGCGAAGCCCTACGGGACGCGCGCGCAGGTCCTCGAGAAGTTCGATGGCTGCGGTGAGGGCGGAGCGCTCTACCGAGTGCTTGCCGACGGCCTCGTGGGCCACGTCGCCCAGGCCTCGACGCGCGACTTCACGCCGGTCGCCGCCGCAACCCCGGCCGCGCCGGAGGCTGCACCGAGCCCCGACAACGAGCGGGCGACCATCGAGGCCGCATTACGAGAGCGGGTCGGTGGCTTCACCGTCCGCGAGTTCGCGCAGGTGTCGCCCGTCGTGTCGACGGCGGCCGTGCGGAACGCAGCCATCGCCGTCCTCGTCGCCGCCGTGGCGATTCTCGTCTACATCGCCTTCGCGTTCCGCAGCGTGCCGAAGCCGTTCCTCTACGGCGCGTGCGCGGTGGTCGCGATGCTGCACGACGTCGTGATCACGCTCGGAATCTTCTCCTTGCTCGGGAAGCTCTTCAACATCGAAGTGAACCTGATGTTCGTCACCGGACTACTCACGGTGATCGGGTTCTCGGTGCACGACACGATCGTCGTGTTCGACCGCATCCGCGAGAACGTCCGCTCGCATCCCACGCTGCCGCTGGCCTCGAACGTGAATGCGGCGCTGTTGCAGACGCTGGCGAGGTCGTTCAACACGTCGGTCACGGTGCTGTTGACGGTGCTCGCGCTGCTGCTGCTCGGGGGCGACACGATCCGTGAGTTCCTGCTCGTCGTCCTGGTCGGCATCATCTCCGGCACGTACTCGAGCGTGGCCGTCGCGTCCCAGCTGCTCGTGGCCTACGAGGAAGGCGACTTCGAGCGCCTGTGGGCTCGCATCCGAGGGCGGACACCCGAGGCGCCCGCCACCACCTAGCGCTCGAGGGCGCTCGCCTACAGCGCCACGGTCGTCGCCACGGCCCAGCTCGCGCGAGCGACGACCCCAGCCCGCGCGGCGTAGTCCATGGGCGAGGGGAACGGCGGCACCGAGCTGCTCAGCTCCTGGAACGCCGCGAGATCCTCGAAGCTGTCGAACCCCGCCTCGATGACGTGCCAGTCGAGTTGCCCCGTGCCGAGGTGGCCGACCCAGACAGTGGAGTCGACTCCGAACCGATGGAGTCGCTCCTCGGCTTCCGCGAATGCGACGTCGGCTTCCGGTTCCCGACCGGCGTGGACCTTGAACACCTCGTACGAGGTGACCGCACTCGACAGAGGCACGATTGCCTCCGGGTGGGTCGTCTCGAACCAGTGGCGGCGTGCCACCGTCGCGGGCGGGCGCGCCGAGGTGAGTGCCGCCCGTAGCGGGTTTCGCACACCGTCGTTGCGCATCCGATCGAGGACGCGGGCCCGCGTGATCGCATCGTGGAAGACGAGCTGGAGGGAAAGCTCTGGCGTGTGGTCCGTGACGTGCCATTCATGCAGCCGGAGGAGTGCGGCGCCGTCGAAGGCCGCGGCGTACGCCCCCATCTGCCGGCACACCGCGATTGCTTCCTCGTAGTAGCCCGGAACGACGTGGAGTCGGGTCGCCTCCATCGTGGCCATTGCGTTGCCTCCTGCACTGCAAGTGAGGCCGCGGCGGCTGCAACGCCGGTCTCTCGTCAGGGATTAGACAGACAACCCAGATCATCCCACCACTGACGACTAGTCGATAGCCTCACTTCCCGAGTCGTGCGACCACGACGCCGACCAGGATCAGGGCGAGGCCGCCGACGCGGACCAGCGAGGCGGGGGCGGGTGCCGCCCCGAACGCGCCGAACTGGTCGATGGCGAGCGCGCCGAGCACCGAGCCCGCCGTCGTCGCGCCGAAGAAGATGGCGACGCCGAGCCTCGGGACCAGGAGCGCGGCCGTCGCGAGGTAGAGCACTCCGCCGAGGCCCGCGAGTCCGTAGTACCAGGGCAGTCCTCGGAGGGAGAGCGCCAGGATCGCGAGCGCAGTCAGTGCCGTGGCGACGTAGGGCCACCACCGGTCGAGCGGTGCCGGCATCGCGTCGGCTTCACCGCGGGTGGAGCGCACCAGCATGACCAGCGAGATCGCCACGATCGAGCCGAGGAGCGACACCCACGCCGCCTCGATGGGGGCGCGGCCGCGGCCCATGGCGCCGAGCATCGCCGTCTGCAGCGCCGAGGCGAGGCCGACGGAGATCGCGATGGCGATGCCGGTCCATGCAGCCATCGAGGTCCTCGCTCGCTCCCGGACGGCGCAGTGGCGCGGGCGGGTGGCGCCCTGTCACTGCGAGGTGGTCGCGTGATTGTGCCGCCTCGCGAGGTCAGGTGCTTGCGGCCGGGCCGAGCACGCGGCCCTCGCCCTCGCGGCGGGTGACTCCCAGCCGGTCCATCGTCTCGAGGATGGCCTGCGCGGCGCGGCGGTTGGTGCCGAGGGCGTCGCGGAGCTCGGCGAGCGTGGCGCTCTCGCGCCCGCGGAGGGCGGCAACGACGGCGCCGCGCGCGACCTCGAAGGCGTGGGTCGCGAGGACCACGCCGTCGCCGCAATCGACGACGCGCCCCGTCCCCGCGAGGTAGGCCAGCAGCTCCGGGTCGAGGTCGAGGCGGGGGGGCGCGACGCCGCCGGCCTCGAGGGCGCGCGTGGCGTCGTCGGCAGCGCGGCGCTGGGCGGCGGTGGGCCGCGGCTCCCAGCCCGCGAGGGCGAGGCCGGCAGGTCGTTCCTCGATGGCCGCGTCGGCGACCACGGCGGCAAGGATCGCCCCGTATTCGCGCTGGTCCAGGGCGAGCGGCACCCGCAGCTCCTCGCGGGGCATGGCGACGCGGAGCGGGTGGGCCTGGTGGTAGGCATGGAGGGCGCGACGGGCGCGGTCCTGGAGACGGGCCAGCCCGCCGGCCGAGAGCAGCAGTCCACCTTCGAGGGCGTGCGCGGTGCCATCTGCAAGCAGGGCCGCGAGCGCTGCGTCGAAGGCCGCGACATCGAGCTCGACCTGGCCACGGAGGGCGGCGGGGAGGCAGGGCTCGCTGCGCTCGAGGGCGGCGAGCAGGCGACTCTCCGGCGTGCCCTGGGCGCGGGCAGCCAGCCGCTCAACCGTGGCGGGGTCGGTACGGCGGTGGCGAGGCGCGTTGACCTCGATGACGCGCCCGCCGGCGACGGTCTCGTCGGAGACGCGCAGCACGAAGAGCTCGCCGGGGACGGCGGCCACCGGGTCGGTGAGGACCAGCTGGACCCAGCCCTCGGCGGCGGGGGGGATGGCATCGAGGGTGGGAGTGCGAGTGGCTCGCCCGCCTTCATCCGTTCGTGGTGAGCCTGTCGAACCACCTCGTTGTGATCCGGAGGTGCTCGATTCGCCCGTACGGGGGACCCCTGGCCCTTCGACAGGCTCGGGTCGAACGGTCGACGACGCGGCTGGGTCGACCACGCCGAGGACTCGGACGCGGGCCTGCACCTCGTCGCTGCCGATGTGGAGGGCGACGCGGAGGTTGTGGCGCAGCGGGCGGTGGTCGAGCACGCGCACGCGGGCGTCGAGGGTGCGCGCGGCGGGGATGCGGCCGGGCGGCGCGAGGACCTGCCCCCGGCGGAGGTCGTCGCGGTCGATGCCCGCGAGGTTGACGGCGGTGCGGGTGCCGGGAAGCGCCTCGGCAGTGTCTTTGCGGTGGGACTGGAGGCCGCGGACGCGGGCGTTCACCGGCCCACCCGGCACGGCCTCGAGGGTGTCGCCGACGTGCAGGCGGCCATCGAGGAGGGTGCCGGTGACGACCGTGCCGAAGCCCGGCATCGTGAAGACGCGGTCGATGCCGAGGCGCGGGCGGCCGATGTCGTGCGGCGGCGGGACGGCATCGA
>CADEHD010000072.1:0-4669 GCA_902827055.1 uncultured Chloroflexota bacterium
GGACGAGAATCGCCCCCGTCGCGAGGCCGTCACGAGCGTGCACCATGCCGCACGCCTCGTTCGGCAGGTCCTCACGCGCGTGCGCGATCATGGCCTCGATGACCACCGCAGGTATCCGAGGCATCAGCCGCCTCGCGTCGCGCTGCGGCCGCCAACCGTCACATCCACGGCCCGGTCTCCCCATCATCGACGCAGGCGCCCGCTGACAGGCGCATCTGCAAGAACGCGGCACTCGATGGCAGGTCGGCGAGGTGCTCGATCCAGTGCGGCCACTCGTCCTCGGGCAACCGCTCCGCGAGGTCCCGGAACGGCACGTGCACCGAGCCGTCCGCAGCTATCCCGACATCGAGGGACCACCGCCCCGGGACCGTGATGCGGCCCACGGAGCGGGTGCGGAGGAGCTGCGCGCCCTCCAGGCCACGGTACCGATTCACGACCGCCGCATCGAAATGGACATGCAGCCTCGCCGGGTCGCGGGCGGCGAGAGCGCGCCGCAACACCGATTCTTGCATCGCGCGCCCGGGTCGGCCGTCAGCCACCACGTCGCCCTACTTCTCGATCGGCACATCGATCATGGAGCCGTACTCGGTCCACGATCCGTCGTAGTTCTTCACGTCCGCAGCGCCGAGCAGGTACTTGAGGACGAACCATGTGTGGCTCGAGCGCTCGCCGATGCGACAGTAGGCGATCGTCGGCTCGCCGACGCGGATCCCCGCGCCCTCGTACAGCGCCCGGAGCTCATCGGTCGTCTTGAACGTGCCGTCCTCGTTCACCGCACGGGCCCACGGGATGTTTCGGGCGCCCGGGATGTGACCAGCGCGCTGCGCCGTCTCGGTCATGCCCGGAGGCGCGATGATCTCGCCGTTGAACTCGGCGGGGCTGCGGACATCGACAAGCTGCCGGCCGCCGTGTCGGGCGACCTCGATGACCTCGTCGCGGCGAGCACGGAGCGCCTGGTTCGCCGGCTGCGCACGGTAGGTGGTCGCTGCGACCACCGGCACAGCTGTCGTCGTGGGGCGGTTGTCGGCGAGCCACTTCACGCGGCCACCGTCCATCAGCGAGACGCGGTCATGGCCATAGAGCTCGAGGAGCCAGAGCGCGTAGGCGGCGAACCAGTTGTTGTTGTCGCCGTACAGCACGACGTGCGTGTCGTTCGCGACCCCGGAGGCACTGAGGAGTGACTCGACGCCCTCCCGATTCAGGATGTCGCGACGCTGCGGATCCTGGAGCTGCGTCGTCCAGTTCCAACCGACGGCGCCCTCGATGTGGCCCTCGCCGTAGGCCTCGGTATCCACGTCCACTTCAACGAGCCGCACATCGGCGTCATCGCGATGCTGCGTCACCCAATCGGCACTGACCAGCTTGTCGACCATCGGATCCCCCTGATTCGGGTAGCCCAGTTCCGGACGCACCGCCGCGGCGATGTACTCAGAAACCGCTCAGCAGTCGCAGCGTACCGAGACAGCCGAGGCCCTGCTCGCATGAAGCATCGCGAGCGGCCCTACCACCATAACTTGTCGGACACGTCCTCCTCGATGGCTGCGTAATCGGTCGACCACAGCCGCGAGGACAGGTACTTCCAGCCGCCGTCCGCGAGCAGGCAGACCACGTGCCCCTCGTCGATACGCTCCGCCAGTCGTTGCGCCGCGCGTACCACCGCGCCACCCGAGATGCCGGCGAAGATCCCCGTCTGCTGCGTCAGGTCGCGGGTCACGCGGAACGAAGTCGCCGAGTCGACGACGATGCGCCCGTCGAGCACGGACTCGTCGAGCACCGGCGGGATGTACCCCTCCTCGAGGCTGCGCAGCCCCTGCACCTGGTCGCCCGGGTGTGGCGCCGCGGCGATGATCCGCACCCCAGGGCGCTCCTCCTTGAGGCGGCGCCCGGTCCCCGTCAGCGTGCCTCCGGTTCCCAGCCCCGCGACGAAGTGGGTGATCTCGGGCAGGTCCGCCAGGATCTCGGGGGCGGTCGTCGAGTAGTGCGCGCCAGGGTTCTGCGGGTTCTCGTACTGGAACGGCATGAACCAGTCCGGGTGCTGTGCAGCCACCTCGCGCGCCATCGCGACCGACCCGTTCGTCCCCAGGTCCCCCGGCGAGTAGATGATCTCGGCGCCAAACGCCCGGAGCAGCTCGGTGCGCTCCGGGCTCACTGCATCGGGCATCACGACCTTGACGGGGTACCCCTTGAGGCGCCCCACCAGGGCCAGCGCGATCCCCGTGTTCCCGGAGGTCGGCTCGAGGATCGTCTGACCCGGCCGGAGCCTCCCCTCGCGCTCCGCGGCCTCGATCATGTACTTCGCGATCCGGTCCTTGACCGAACCCGTTGGGTTCTGCCCCTCGAGCTTCGCGTACAGCCGCACGGCCGGCTTGGGCGAGAGCTGCGAGATCTCGACGAGCGGCGTGTTCCCGACCATGTCGAGGAGCGACCGGTAGAGCACGAGGTTGCAGCCTCGCCTAGGCGCCGCCGGCGAGCGCCGGCAGGATCGAGACCTCGTCGCCGTCGGTGAGCTCGGTGTCGGCACCCTTCAGGTAGCGGATGTCCTCGTCGTTGAGGTAGATGTTCACGAAGCGGTGGAGCTCCCCATGGTCGTCGGCGATCTGGGCGCGGAATCCCGGGTACTGGGACTCGATGTTCGAGATCAGCTCGCTGATCGTCCGACCCTCGCTCGTGAACGCGCGCTGGTTGTCGACGACCTTCTGAATCACCGAGGTGACGAGAACCTTCACTGGCACCCTGCTGTCCTTCCCGCGCATCGTCGCCGGCCCGCGCGGCCGCTCGACCTCTCGACACGTTGCCGCCGGACGGCGGCGCAGGCGGACTCAGTCGCCCGCGACCTCCGCCATGAGCGGCGGAGTGCCACAGAACTGGTCGTAGTCGATGAGCTCCGTCACCGTCGGATGCTCGCCGCAGAGCGGGCAGCCCGGGTCGCGGCGGATCCGCATCGTGCGGAACTCCATCGTGAGTGCATCGACGAGCAGCAGCCGCCCGACGAGCGGCTCGCCGATGTCGAGGATCTGCTTGAAGACCTCGGTGGCCTGGATCGAGCCGATGATCCCCGTGATCGCACCCAGCACGCCAGCCTCGGCGCACGACGGCACCAGGCCGGGAGGGGGCGGCGCAGGATAGAGGCAGCGGTAGCAGCCCTGCCCGGGCTTGTAGACGGTGGCCTGCCCGTCGAACAGCAGGATCGAGCCGTCCACCAGCGTCTTACCGAGCAGGTAGGCGGCGTCGTTCACCAGGTAGCGCGTCGCGAAGTTGTCCGCGCCGTTCACCACGATGTCGTAGTCCCGGATGATCTCCATCGCGTTGTCCGAGGTGATCGGCATCTCGTGCAGCCGCACCTGCACGCCGGGGTTATACGCCGCCAGCGTCTCCTGCGCGGAGAGCGCCTTGCGCTTGCCAACGTCGCCCGTCTGGTGCAGCAGCTGACGCTGCAGGTTGGAGAGGTCGACCGTATCGAACTCGACGATGCCGACCGTCCCAACGCCCGCCAGCGCGAGGTAGATCGCGACCGGCGAACCGAGCCCGCCGGCGCCCACGATGAGCACCTTGGCGGCCTTGAGCTTTCGCTGCCCGACCGGACCAACCTGGCCCATGATGATGTGACGCGAGTAACGCATCACCTCTTCGGTAGAGAGTGCCTGCGAGGCGACCTCGCCCGCACCACCCGCGAGCGCCGGAATCACCGCCACCTGATCACCGTCCTCGACCTGCGTCTCCACGCCCCGCAGGTCGTGGATCTCCTGGTTGTTCACGTAGATGTTGATGTGCCGCGGCACGCGCCGTTCGCTGTCGTAGACCAGCATGTCGAATCCGGGGTACTGCGCGTTCACCGCGTCGAGTACCTCGCTGACGTTCTTGCCCTCGACCGCCACGTACTCACGATTCGCCGTAAGCCGGCGGAATGGCGAGGGGATGTAGACGCTCACCGCCATCCATGTGTCCTCTCGACCGTGCGCCACGCGGGTGGCGGTTCGTTACGTCCGATTCTGCCAAGACTGACGCGTCTGCGCTCGTGATTCAGAGCGCCACCGTGAGATAACGTTCGCCGGTATCACACAACATCGTGACCACACGCTTGCCGGGCCCCAGCTGCTCGGCAACACGCACCGCGGCCCACACGTTCGCGCCGGAGGAGATGCCCACGAGGAGGCCCTCCTCGCGGCTCAGGCGCTTCGCCATCGCGAAGGCGTCCTCGTCCCGCACACCGATGACTTCATCGTAGATGCTGGTGTTCAGGACGCCCGGGACGAACGAGGCGCCAATGCCCTGGATCCCATGAATCCCGGCGCGCCCCCCCTGGAGCACGGGCGCGCGCGCTGGCTCCACCGCCACGATGCGCACCGCCATCCCCGTCCCCCGCAGCACCTCACCCACACCAGTGATCGCGCCGCCCGTACCAACCCCCGCGACGAACGCGTCGAGCCGCCCCTCGGTCGCAGCGAGGATCTCGGGACCCGTGGTACGTCGATGGACTTCCGGGTTCGCCGGGTTATCGAACTGCTGGAGCATGTGGTAGCCACGCCGCTCCACGAGCTCGTTGGCGGCGTGCACAGCGCCCGACATCCCCTCGATGGCGGGCGTCAGGACAAGCTCCGCGCCCAGGCGCTCCGATCAGTGCGCGGCACCGTGCAGGCCGACATCCTCAAGGAGGACCAGGCCCAGAACA
>CADEHD010000072.1:4679-8745 GCA_902827055.1 uncultured Chloroflexota bacterium
CCGCGGCCACCAGCGCGAGCCCGATGCCCGTGTTGCCCGAGGTCGGCTCGACCAGTGTGTCGCCCGCTGCGATCCGGCCAGCGCGCTCCGCGTCGTCAATCATGCTCAGGGCGATGCGGTCCTTGACGGATCCGCCCGGGTTCAGCGCCTCCAGCTTGCCGAGGACTTCAGCCGCGCCCTCGGGCACGACGCTATGCAACCGGACGAGCGGCGTCATCCCGATGAGATCGAGGACCGAGTCGGCGATCAGCGGACGACCGCGAACCGTTGCCTCCTGCATCCCCATGCCTCCCCGACCACGCGCGGCTCGCCGACTGGCAACGCCCGCGGGCCTAGATGGTGTAGTTCGTCGTGCGCGCCCGCAAACGCTGGCGCTCCCGCTCGGCGAGATCGGCGATCGAGACCGCCGTCAGCCGGCGCCGCGTCTCGTCGTAGATCTCGCGCCATACCCACTGCTGGCCACAGAGCACACTGTGCTCGTGATCTTCCGCCTCATCCTCGAGACACGCGAGCGGCGCGAGCGACCCCTCCAGGCTCTCGAGGGCGTGCAGCAAGCACATCTCGTCGGCCGGGCGGGCGAGTTCGTGACCTCCACCCGGCCCGCGTGTGCTGCGCACGAAGCCGTCTCGGCGAAGCTGCGCGAGCAGGTGGTCGAGGTACGACTCCGGGATCTGCTGGCGACGCGCGATCTCGGACCGCTGGACCGGACCGTCGCCCCCGAAGATCGCGAGGTCGATCAGCGCACGGACGCCGTAGTCGCCCTTGGTGCTCAGTCGCATCATGCCGCGTACTCCGTCGAGCTCTGCGGATATTCTCGACTAACTTGGTCGAGTATAGCACGACACGAAACGCGGACGGATCGCCGAGAGCGCCTCGACATGGTGCACGTACTCGATAGTGATTGTGCGCACAAGCACATTGAAATCACGCTCGTCACTCGCTAGCATCGCATCCGACCGACGCCCGGGGCGAATCCAGCGAGGGAGGGTTGAGATGCACATCGAACGGTCGATCGACATCGCCGCGCCACCCGAGGTGGTCTGGCCGGTCATGTCCGGCGTCGAGCGGTGGCACGAATGGACCGAGTCGATCACCAGCGTCGAACGACTCGACGACGGCCCGCTCCGCGTCGGTAGCCGCGCGCGGGTCAGGCAGCCACTGCTGCGCCCCGCCGTATTCGAGGTGACCAGGCTCGACCCGGGGCAGCAATTCACGTGGACCACGACCAACGGCGGCATCGCGGCGGAGGCCGGGCACAGCGTGGAACCGACACCCGACGGCACGCGGGCCACGCTCACCCTCGATTTCCGGGGCTGGCCGCTGCTGCTGCTCGGGTGGTGGGTGCGCTGGATCTCGAACCGGTACGTCACGATGGAGCTCAACGGTCTCAAGCAGCGCTCCGAGGCAGCCCGCTCCGAAGCAGGGCGCTCCTAGCCGCGAGACCCGGCCAGGGCGCGGGCCTCGACGGCCGCTCGCAACGCCTGCGGGGAGGCGTCTCTGAGGTCGTCGAGCGCTGACTGCAGGGGCTGCGCCGCGATCTCGGAGGTCGTCGGACCGTTCGCCTCGACGCGCGCCCCCGGCGGAATCGCGCTCGCCGAACCGGTGACGAAACAGGTGGTCGCCGCCGCCGCATCGAGTGCGAGCACCGGCTCGGGCCACCACGCAGCGCGGACGGCCTTCGCCTGCAGCCCCTGCGTCAGGCGCACGCCGAACGCCGGGTCCACCGGCCCGAGCGGGTACTGGCCGCAGGCGCGCACCACGCGGTCCCAGTTGGAGTCGGACTGCACGAGTCGCAGCGCCTCGCGCAGCGCCTGCGCGGACTCCACGGCCACGGTCACCTCGCGGACGGTCGCCTCGATGTCGGCGCCGGCAGCCGCTGGCGCAGGGGACGGCGCCACGGTCGAGATCGGGACGGCCTCCGGCGCACCGAGATCACACCCCGCGAGCAGTGCGCAGCAAAGGCCGAGCATCAAGCCTCGGACGCCCATCGTGGCCTCGCGCATCCCTGCACCCGCCAGACGCCAACCAGCACGCACGTGCCCGAGGGCCTAGCAGCCCCCTGCGACGGCCGGCACGATCGAGATCTCATCGCCAGTCTTCAGACCGGTCGCGAGACCCTGGAGAAAGCGCACGTCCTCGCCGTTGACGTAGATGTTCACGAAGCGGCGCAACTCGCCGGTGTCGTCGCAAAGGCGCTCGCGCATGCCGGGGAACTCACCTTCGAGGTGCGCCACCAGGTCGTTGAGGGTGGCCGCCTCGGCGCTCACCGTGTCCCGATTCAGGGTCAGGGCGCGGAGTGGCGTGGGGATCTTGACGGTCACGGGCATCGGAGAATCGCTCCTCTGGTCCACAGCGGTGGGGCGACCGATCGGGGTCGCGGAGACTGGCTGGATGGCGGCGGGCGCAGGAGGGGTCAGCCCCCCTCGACGACGTCGCCGGCGAGGGAGTCGATGCGCACACCGAGCGCCTCCGCCCAGTGCAGGCTGCGATCGATCTCGGGGAGTTCGCCCTCCAGCTCGAGGATCACCCAGCCCACCTGCTCATCGACGTCCGCCATGCGAATGTTGGTCACCACGCGGAACTCGTGTCCCAGCCGGTAGATCACCGGCTCGGTGATCAGGCCCGGCTCGAACGTCATGCGAACACGCTTCTTGGCCATGGTTCAGGCTCCCACCCCAGCCGGCACCCGCGCCAGCCGAGCGCGCAGGGCCTCATCGAACGCCGACGAACGCGCCGGAATCCGAATCGGCTCGTCCATCGATTCAACCACAGCTTCGACCGTCTTCAGTCCAGCGCCAGTGATGAAGGCCACCGTTTCCTCGTCCGGGTTGATGGCCCCGCTCGCGACCAGCTTCTTGAGGCAGGCCACCGTCACACCGCCGGCCGTCTCCGCGAAAATCCCCTCGGTCTCGGCGAGCAGGTAGATCCCCTCGACGATCTCCTCGTCGGTGGCCATCTCGGCGCCGCCGCCCGTTTCCTCCATCACCTTGAGGGCGTAGTAGCCATCGGCCGGATTACCGATCGCCAGCGATCGCGCGATGGTGTTCGGCTTCTGGGGAACGAAGTTGAAGGTGTGGTTCTGAAACGCCGTGGTGATCGGCGAACAGCCACTGGCCTGGGCACCCGACATCCTCGTGTGCGGCTGATCGATGAGTCCCACCTTGTGGAACTCCTGGAAGCCCTTCCAGATCTTGGTGAACAGCGAGCCCGAGGCCATCGGCGCAACCACGTGCTGCGGAGCGCGCCAACCGAGCTGCTCCGCGACCTCGAAGGCGAGCGTCCTGGAGCCCTCCGCGTAGTACGGCCGGACGTTGATGTTCACGAACGCCCAGTTGTGGTCCGCGGCGACTTCCGTGCACAGCCGGTTCACGTCGTCGTACGAGCCCTCGATCATCACGAGGGTGGGGCGGTACACACCGCTGCCCACGACCTTGCCCTGCTCGAGGTCATCGGGGATGAAGACGTACGCCTCCATGCCCGCAGCGGCGGCGTGCGCCGAGACCGAGTTCGCGAGGTTGCCGGTGCTGGCGCACGCCATGGCCTCGAATCCGAACTGCCGTGCGCGCGCGATCGCCACCGACACCACTCGGTCCTTGAACGACCAGGTTGGGTTCACGGTGTCGTTCTTGATCCAGAGCTGCTTCAGGCCAACCGCCTGCGCCAGGCGTCGAGCGTTGATGAGCGGGGTGTAGCCCGTGCCGATGTCGACCTTGTAGGCCGGGTCACACGGCAGCAGGTCGGCGTAGCGCCAGAGCGAGGCCGGCCCCGCCTCGATGCTGGCCCGCGAGATCGAACTGCGGATCCCGTCGTAGTCGTACGCAACCTCCAGGGGGCCGAAGCAGAACTCGCACGAGAAGATGGGAGCAAGGTCGTACTCGCGGCCACACTCCCGGCAGCGCAGCGCGCGTGCAAACGACATGTGTGCGACCCCGAAAACGCGTCCGCCCGGAAGGCAACCGACGAACCTGGCCTGAGCCAACCGGCGGAGGGCCCAACCGGTGACGCCCCGGGGGGCCGCACGCGCAGGCAGCGTGGCGTCCGGCGGCGAGAATACGAACGGAACCGG
>CADEHD010000073.1:0-7414 GCA_902827055.1 uncultured Chloroflexota bacterium
GCCCTCGTAATCAGCGCCGGCCTGGCGCTCGCCGCCTGCGTCGGGGCCCTCCTGCCGCCGCTCCTCGTGACCCCGGCGGCGTCCGCGTTTCCGCTCGGCCAGAGGCTCTCATGGCTGATGCTGGCCCTGACGCCAGTCGCGCTGGTGGTGTCGTTGCGCGCGCTCGGGATCGACGGCCTCGCTGGCGCGGTCGTCGTTCATGCGCTGCTCGGCGCGGGCGCGGCCCTGCCCCTGCTCGTGGGATACGAAGCACGCACGTCAAAGGGGGCACACGACGCGGCTCGGGTGCTCGGGGCAACTCCGACCCAGGCGTTCATGTGGGGCGACCCTGCTCGGTCGCTGCGGCTCGCCGGGAGCGTCGCTGCGGTGTGCATCCTGGTCTCCCTGGGCGACGTGGCGGTCGGGGGCGGCACCTCGGAGTCGGCTCGTCCGGTCGGCGCGACGGCGCTCGCGTTCCTGCATGACCCGGAGGCGGAGCGGGGCGCATTCGCGTTCGGTGGCGCGCTGGCGCGGGTCGGCCTCGCCGGACTGCTCGTCGTCGAGGCGGCACACGCCCTGCCGGCGACGATGTGGGCTCGCCGATGAACGGCCCGATGGGGGTGTCCGGATTGCGCGGCCTCGAGGCGCGCTTTGTCGCTGACGCCCCCGGCGGGCTACCGCTCCGCGTGACGCTCGACGCAGAGCGCCGCGAGGTGACGGCTCTCCTCGGCGCTCGGGGCAGCGGCACCTCGGAGGTGCTGCGCGCGATCGCGGGCCTCGCACCGCTCACGTCTGGGTCGGTACGCGTCGACGACGTCGACGTCACTGCGCGCGCGCCGCACCTGCGGGGTCTCGGCCTCGTCCCTGCGCGCCTCGGGTTGGTCGGGGACCTATCGGTCGCCGACAACATCCGCTTCGGTCTGACCGCCGCGAGACGCCCCACTGGGGAGCAGGCGGCCCGGCTCGCTGGGTTGCTCGACACGGTGGAACTCAGCGACCGCGCCCGGGACCGAGTCGCCGACTTGCCGTACGTCGACCGCCTGCGCGTGGCGGTCGCGCGAGCGGTGACGACGGAGCCGTCACTCCTGCTCCTCGATGATCCGCTCGGCGAACTCCATGACGGGGAGCGCGAGGGCGCGCGCCGCGTCCTCCGTACGCTGTTGCAGAGCCTCCCCGTGACGGCGCTGCTCGCCACGGACGACGTCGCGGACGCGGTGGCGATCGCCTCCACTGTCGCGGTGCTCGAGGATGGCGCGATCGTGCAGTCAGGCCCGACGCGCGACGTGATCGGCGCGCCCGCCTCCACGCGCATCGCGAGCCTGCTCGGCTACGAAGTGCTCATCGAAGGCTATCCGGACGGCGCGCAGCTGCGGGAACCGGGCGTCGGCGAGGTGGCGGTCCCGGCACACGCATCCTCGGATGTGCTCGTGCAGCTGATGGCCCACCCGGCAGCGCTGCTCGCTGTCCCCCGCGGGCACGGGCTCGGATTCGGTGTCTCGGGGACGGTCGTGCACACCCGCCCCGTCGGTCCATCGTGGGCGGTCGAGGTGGCCCTCGGGGCACGTGCCACGGTGTTGGTCCGCTGGGAGTGGGACCCGGAGCCGCCCGCCGACGGCGCCACCGTCGAGCTCATCGCGACGGGGATCCAGTCGTTCTTCGATGGCCGGCGCCGCGACGCGCCCGGCACCGGTGTACTCGCCGCTGTCGAGCCGGTCGAGGTGTTGTCGCCGGTGCAGTCCTCACCCGCGGCACCGACTCCTCCGGGTCCAACGGCCGACCTCACCGCGCCACTCGTCGAATCTGGGCACCACCCCGA
Organism: uncultured Chloroflexota bacterium; assembly: GCA_902827055.1. Classification (GTDB taxonomy): domain Bacteria; phylum Chloroflexota; class Dehalococcoidia; order UBA2979; family UBA2979; genus RBC038. Next base: position 1,796 of record CADEHD010000073.1, read on the forward strand.
AGAGGACGACCCTCGCCCATTGCCACTGTCGGGCACCGGATGATGCCCAGTCTCCCCTTGGCGTGCCCCGGGCCATCGCCTAGCCTCCGTACATGACCACGACGTCGACGGATGCTGAAGCTCGAGCGCTGCGCGCGCTCTCGGCCGCCCTGCGTGACCTCCCTGCGCAGCGTGCCCCCGATGCGGACCTCCAGCTGGTGGTGGACCTCGCCAGAGAGCTCACGGGGGCGCGCTACGGCGCCCTCGCCGTCACGGACCGTCACGACCGAACCCAGGGGTTCTTCGTCGCGGGCCTCGACCCCTCGATTCTCCGAGCGCTGAAGGGGCCGCCCCAGGGCCACGGTCCGCTTGGCTCACTGCGCGAGGACGGGCGACCCGTCCGCTATGAGAACGTCGAGATGTCGCGGAAGTCGTTTGGCTTTCCGCCCCGCCATCCGCACATGGAGAAACTCATGGGAATCGCGCTCTGGGTGGGCACGGACGTACGAGGTTCGATCTACGTCACAGACCGCGAAGATGGCACCCAGTTTGATGACGATGACGAACGCATGCTGCTGACCCTCGGACAGCACGCGTCAGCGGTCATCGAACACCGCTGGTTCTAGCCGCCACCAGCGGGAAAGCCGGCCGACCTCGTGATGCCATTCGACCTCCCTCAGCGCGCGCCTCAACAGACGCCATTCGAGCGCCTCGGTGGGCGCGACGTGGTGCACCAGATCGTGGAGGACTTCTACCGGCGCGTTGAGGCGGATGCGGTTCTTCGACCGCTCTTCCCGCCCGATCTCGAGGCGGGCATCGAGCGCCAGAAGCTCTTTCTGGAGCAGTGGTTGGGCGGCATGCCGCTCTACTCGATGACCGTGGGCCAGCCGATGCTCCGCCGACGCCACTTTCCGTTCGTCATCGGCCCCGAGCACGCCGACCGCTGGCTGACGCACATGCGCGCTGCGTTCGAGGCGTCGGGGGTCGACGCCTCGGTCGCCGCCGAGATCATGCAGCGCCTGGACGCGCTGGCCGTGCACATGATCAACGCGTCTGCTGACGTTCCCAGGGGGCCACTTCCCCCAGGAATGTGAGCACCTCGCGGGTGGTGCCGGGCCCCGGGCGGCGACGCCTTCAGGAGGTCGGTACAACGCCCCACGTCGGCGCACCGCACGCATACTGACTACTACCGAACAACGCATCGAGGCGCGTTGTTATTCATCGACTGATTCTCCGCTACTGATTCGTCGATTTGCATCCTGTCAGGATCTCGCGGTATCCTCGCGAACCTCACACACTCGAGTCGGCATGAGCTTGCACTCGTTCAGCATCATTCACACGCGGAAATCGGGGCACGACAGATGGCGAAATTCACGAAACTCAACCCCGGTGACGTCGTGGTCGGCCGCGGCCGCGCAGCACTCGAGGCGCGGCGCCCGTTCATCGAGGCCCTGACCGCGGCAGACGCCGGGAAGATCGAGCTCGAGCGAGGCGACAAGCCCGCGACGGTGAAGCGGCTCCTGCAGGACGCGGCCAAGGAGTCCGGGATGCGGATCCGCTCGTCCTGGGCTGACCCGCGCCAGCAGATCCTGTTCTGGAAGAAGGTCGGCTCCCGCTGATCGCGGTGCCGGTTCGCGAGCCGTGACCGCTGGCCGCGGCATCGTGGCGCGCCCGGAGGGATTCGAACCCCCGACACCCAGATCCGAAGTCTGGTGCTCTATCCACTGAGCTACGGGCGCACGGTGCTTCCGGCCATTTTGCCACATCAACGCCGCTGAGGCCCGTCCGCGGCCCGGCCTCGAAGGCCGCGGCCGGGGCGTCGCAACGGGTATGATGGCTCCGATGAGTGACCAGGCGGACGCAGCCCGGGCCCGGCTTCGTGACGCGCTCGCGCTGCATGCGGCGGAGCGCATCGACGACGCGCTCGCCGCTGCCGCAAGCGCCCTCGCGCTGGACCCCACGCTCGGCGCCGCCGAGGCGTACATCGGCAACACGCTGGTCACGCGGCAACGGGCGTTCCCGGAGGGCATTGCCGCCCTCGAGCGCGCGACGCTGCTCTCCCCCGACGACCCCGGCATCTGGTTCACCCTCGGCTGGTGCCAGGAGTACGCCGCGAACGCCATCGCCCGGCCAAAGGGCCGCACGCGCACTCGCGAGGATGCGCGTGGACTCGACGCAGCCGCCCTGTACCAGGCGGCCCGGCGCTCGATGCTGCGCGCTCGGTCGCTCAACCCGGAGCAGGGGCTGCTCGGCGACATCGAGGACATCCTGGACGTCATCGCCAAGGAGACGGGCGAGCCCTGGGACACGGAGCAGGAGGGGTCCGATGCCGCACCTGCCGCTTGATGACGGCTTCCGTCTCTACTACGAGGTGTACGGCCCTGCGCCTGGGTCGGCACCCGCGGTGCTGCTCGCGCACGGCGCCGGCGGCAACGCCTTGGTCTGGTGGCAGCAGGTCCCAGCGTTCAGCCAGCGCTACACGACGATCACCTTCGATCACCGTGCGTTCGGGCGCTCACCCGACGTGGAGGATGGCCCCGGCCGGATCGCGTTCGGCACGGACACGCTGGCGCTCCTCGACCATGTGGGCGTCGAGCGCGTGCACTTCGTGGCACACTCGATGGGAGGGCGCACGGCGTTCGGGCTGTTCACGCGAGCACCTTCCCGGCTCGCGTCGATCACGTACTCGGGCACGAATGGCGGCGTGACCGACGATCACGCGCGAAGTCGCAAGGTCGAGCTCGAGGAGTCGGGCTTCTTCGCGGGCTCACTCCTGCGACGGGCGCTCGCCGAGGACTTCTACGACGAGTCGCCCGAGGGGGCGTTCCTGTATCGCCAGCTCCGGGGCATGAACCCGCCGCGGCCGCGCGACTTCCTCGCGCCACTCCCGCCCCGGCTGCATTACCGGGGTTCCACGGCGACCCGCCTCAACGAGGCCGGCGTGCCCATCCTCTGGCTTGTCGGCGAGCACGACCGCGTCGTCGCACCCGAGCTGATTCGGCACTCCCACGCGCTCACGCCCGGCTCGCGCTTCGCGCTCCTCCCGAGGGCGGGGCACTCTTCGTACTTCGAGCAGGCCGACGCCTGGAACGAGACGGTCCTGGCCTTCATCGACGCTGTGGAGCGGTCGCCTCGCGAGCGGATCGTGACGACCGGGGAGTCAGCTCCCGCGCAGTGAATCCGAGTGCGACAGCCAGCCCAGCTGGCGCATCCGCGCATGCTCGCGGCTGTGGTACGCGGCGTCCCTGAACGACCCGCCGCAGTCCGCGCACACCTGCAGCTCCCGGAGGCGATCGGCGTCGCTCACAGGGCGCAGTCGAGCGCGCTCCGCCCGCTCGACTGGGTCCTCGATGCTGCGCATCGCCTCGAGGTGCTCGCATTCCCAGTAGCAACCATGCGGACAGAACTCGGCCATGCCCGGAGTGTACGCCCGCCATCACGCCGCGCGACCACCGATCGGCGAAGAGCGCCCCGAGGGCCTCGGAGCGGCGGGCCGCGCCTGGTGTGCGTCGGCGGTTGGCCGGCGTGCCCGCGCCGGCGGGTCACACGAGCGTGATCGGCTCCCAGCGCGTCGCGCCCAGGCGTTCCTCGGTCTTCGCCGCGCCGCTTGCGCCGCGCTTCGCCTGCACCAGCTCGATCACCTTGTGGCGGCATTCGCCGTGCAGGTTCTGATGGCCGCAGACGTTGCAGGGGAAGCGCTTGCAGTCGAGGGTGACCTCCTCGTTGAGCGTCCGCATCCACTCGCCGCGCAGATACGGCTTCTGCGTGCCGCTGTCGATGTGGTCCCAGGGCAGCGACTCCCACAGCTCCCGTTCGCGGTACGCGTACTGCCACGGGTCGATGCCGTGCTCGTCGAAGGCCTGCTGCCAGATCGACCAGTCGTGGTGCTCCGACCACGCGTCGAACTTCGCCCCGAGACGCCACGCGGTCTCGATGACGTCGGCGATGCGCCGGTCGCCCCGCGACAGCACCGCTTCGAGCAGCGACTTCTCGGGGTCCTCCCACGTGAACTGCACCCCAGCCCGACGGCACGCGTCCCGCAGCAGCTGGTGCCGCCGACGCAGCGTGTCGGCGTCGCACTGCGCCAACCACTGGTAGGGCGTGTGCGCCTTCGGAATGAAGTTCGAGGTCGACACGCGGACGCGGGCGCGGCCGCCGATGTGGCGCCGTCCGATCGCGCGTACCTCGGCCGCGATGCGCGCGATCTCCTCGACGTCGAAGTCGGTCTCGGTGGGTTGGCCGACCATGAAGTACATCTTCACGGAGGTCCAGCCGTTGGCGAAGGCGTTCTCGGCGGCGAAGAGCAGATCCTCCTCGGTCACCAGCTTGTTGATGGTGTTCCGGAGGCGCTGCGATCCCGCCTCGGGCGCAAGGGTGAGGGTGTGTTTCTTCCCGCGCGAGACGGCGTTGGCCACCTCGACAGAAAAGGAATCGACACGGGTCGAGGGGATGGAGATCTTCAGGCCACGGTCGCCGTACGCGTCCATGAGCGCGTTGACCATCGGGACGATGTCGCGGTGGTCGGTCGTCGAGAGCGACATCAACGAGAGCTCGTCGTAGCCGGTGTTGTCGAGGAGCTCCCCGGCCGCGCGCACCACTTCCTCGACGCTGCGCTCGCGCGTTGGACGATAGATCATCCCGGCCTGGCAGAACCGACAGCCCTGCGTGCAGCCGCGCTGGATCTCGACGGTCGCGCGGTCGTGGACGACCTCCATGTAGGGGACGATCGGCTTCGTGAGGGCGGGGGGCAGCGTCTGCACCAGGCGCCGCGTGACGCGCTTCGGCGCGGCGGCGTCCACCGGCACGGTCTCGAGGAAGCGACCGTCGTCCCCATACGTCGACTCGTAGAGCGACGGCACGTAGACCCCGGGAATCGCGGCGAGCCGGCGATGCAGCTCGACGCGCGGGCCGCCGCCGCCGTGCCACGCGACGAGCGCGTCGGCAAGTTCCTCGATGACCTCTTCGCCCTCGCCGAGCACGAACGCGTCGAAGAAGGCGTGCATCGGCTCCGGCTCGAGGGCCACGGAGCCACCGGCGATGACCACAGTGTCGTCGTCTGCGCGATCGGCGGTCCGCACGGGAATCCCGCAGAGGTCGAGCAGGTTCAGCACATTCGTGAAGCAGACCTCGTACTGGAGGGTGATCCCCAGGAGGTCGAACTCGCGGACCGGGTGATGCGACTCGAGCGAACGCAGCGGCTCCCGGTTCGCTCGGAGCAGCCCCTCGAGGTCGGTCCAGGGCGAAAACACGCGCTCGCAGAGTGTGTCCGGCCGGCGGTTGAGGATGTCGTAGAGGATGGCGATGCCGAGGTTCGCCATTCCGAGGTCGTACAGGTCGGGATACGCGATCGCCACCCGGAGCGCGGTCTCGTCCCAGTCCTTCGTAATCGAATGCAGCTCGCCGCCGGTGTAGCGCGCGGGCTTCGCGACGCGCCCGATCAGCTGCTCGTAGAGGCGGTCATCCGCGCTTGCGGTCGTCCCTCGATGGTCGGTCATAGGTGCCCCAGTCGCCCACGGTCCCTCGCCTCGGTGGAATTGGTCGAGTCGAGCGTATCGAACGGGCCCCCACCGAGGCCAGCGCCACCCCGCTCGCCGTGCGGCCGCGAGTGCAATCGGGCGGGGCGGGCGAGGGCGCTAGCGC
>CADEHD010000073.1:7514-8726 GCA_902827055.1 uncultured Chloroflexota bacterium
CGCTCGCCGTGCGGCCGCGAGTGCAATCGGGCGGGGCGGGCGAGGGCGCTAGCGCGGGGCGAGCGCCGCGTGAATCCGCGAGGCGAAGCCATCGATGGTCTCGATGCCATCATCGAGAATGAGGTTCTGCGCGGTGAGCACGGCGATCGAGTACGACGTGCCGCCCGGCGCTCCGTCGATGGCGCTGAACACGACGCCCGCGCTGCCCGCTCGCCAGCCGGCGTCGACGGGATACCAGCCGTCCTTCGCGCCCACGACCGCCCGTGGATCGCGACCGGCACCCAGCGGCGCCACGCCCCACGGCTGCGCCAGCGCGGCCTGCTCGAGGAGTCCGACTGCGAGGTCACGGTGCACGGGCGAGACCAGGTCGCCGAACGCCAACCTCCCGAGGAGCCACGCGAGCGCTGGCCCCGAAGCGCGGCTGTCCCCCCACGCATACGGATGCGTCACGATCCCCCGGAGGCCATACCGCTCGAGGTAGGCCTCGATCGCGGGGGCACCCCCCAGGTCGTCCCAGAGCGCTGTCGCCGCGTCGTTGTCGCTCCAGACGAGCATGGGCTCGAGTTGCACGAGTTCCCAGTCGGTCAGCGCGCGGCCCTCGGACTCCGCGCGGTTCAGCACAGCGAGCATGATCACGACCTTGGCGACGCTCGCCATGGGCAGGGCGATCTCCGGACTCGACACGTACACGGCGTTGTCGCGGGCAACGAACACCCCGGCGGTCACCCACCCACTGCGGTCGGCGAGGAAGCGCGCAGCATCGGGCGAGAGCTGCGAGAGCGGGCGCATCGGCACCGGCAGTTGCCACTGCGAGGGCCCCAGCCACAGGGCCTCGGCCTCGTCATCCAGGAGCTGGCTCAGTGCCGGGTCGGCCACGTTCGCCGCCGGCGCACCGGGGGTGTCGGTCTCCCCGCCTCCCGCATCGGGCGAGTCGGGTCGCTCGTCGCCCGGGCTCAGGAGCGGCGCGAAGTTGGGCTCGATGGGCGACTCGATGCGCAACACCGCCGCTGGCACGCCTGGCGCGAGCGGCGCGCCGGTTAGCGATGGCCCTGCGGTCGCACTGCAGGCCGCCACGAAGACGCTCACGACGGCAGCGACCAGCGCGGTTGACGTCCCTGTCCACATGCCTCCAGCCTACCCCGAGTGCGTCTTATGACATCAATACGGGAATCCCCGCATCCCTCGCAGAGCGCTATCGTTGTGCCGCCCAAG
>CADEHD010000074.1 GCA_902827055.1 uncultured Chloroflexota bacterium
ACAGCGGGCTGTCGGGCCCGCCCGACATGTCGCCGAAGACGTAGTTCACCGGCAGCAGATCCTTGTGATGGATCGGTTGCTCGCGCAGGGTGTCGCGCAGCGTCACCAACTCGCGGATCGGCACCAGTTTGCCGGCGCTGCTGCGCACCGTGAGCTGGAGCAGGGCCTCCAGGTCGCCGTGGCGTTCGGCCGGTAGTTGCAGGGTCGCCGCCGCCGGGTATTTGCTCTGGTCGTGCAGGTAGGCCGTGGCGTGGCCGGCCAGGCCGGCGCGCAGCGTGGTCACGATCGCCTGCTGCGGCACGCCGAGCAATGCGGCCTTGCGCCGGTCCACCACCAGCACGGCCTTGGGGGCCGCGGCGATGCTGCTGTCATCGACGTCAACCAGGCCGGTGGTCTTTTCGAACTGCGCGCGCACGGCGCGGGCCACTTCGCGCCGCCCTTCGGCTTCGGGCCCGTAGATCTCGGCCACCAGCGGCGCCAGCACCGGCGGCCCCGGCGGCACTTCCACCACCTTGACATTGGCGCCGAAACGCGCGCCGATCTTTTGCAATGCCGGGCGCACACGCGCGGCGATGGCGTGGCTTTGCGCCTTGCGCAGGTGCTTGTCCACGAGATTCACCTGGATGTCGCCGACTTCGCCGCCGCTGCGCAGGTAGTACTGGCGCACCAGGCCATTGAAATTGATCGGCGCCGCCGTGCCGGCATAGGCCTGGTAGTCGGTGACCTCGGGCACGTTGGCCAGGTGCGCGCCGAGTTGGTGCAAGACCGCGGCGGTCTTCTCCAGCGGCGTGCCGGCCGGCATATCGACGACGACCTGGAACTCCGATTTGTTGTCGAAGGGCAGCATCTTCAGCACCACCAGCCCGGTCGCGGGCAGCAGCAGCGAGATCGCGATCAGCGCGGCGACGGCGAGGCCGAGCACGCCGCGGCGGCGGGCGCCGCGCTTGGCATCGAGCAGGAACGTGCCGACCGCGTCCGCGCGGGGTGGCGGATCAGGCGTATTGAGGTCGAAGAGGTACTGCGTGCGCAGGTGCTGCTCGATGCGACGCGCGCGCAGGTACGGCGAAGAGACGTCCTTCGTCAGCGAATCCGCGAGCTCGTAGACGCCTGCCGGCAACGCGGGAGGCAGTTGCAGGTACCGGTCGACGACCCACTGCGGGTACGTCGCCGGTGCGCGGACGAGCGTCGCGGTCGACGCGCCAGAAATCGTGCCCACCGCCTGGTACACCGACTCCTCGCGAAGCCGCCCCGCCGGCGTGACGCCGAGCACATCGGCGGGGTCAGGCCCCACCAGCAGCGTCGCGTCGATATCCGTCGCGAGTGGTTCGCCGGGCACCAGCAGCCGCCGCGTCAGCGCGGACGTCTCGAGATCGATGGCCGCGATGAAGGGCTTGCGAAACGCGGCGCGGGTCTGTGGCGACCCGAACGCCGCCGCATCGACACTCGCTGCCGGAAACGGCAGCGGCTGCGCGCCCGTCTGGCGCCAGGCGCGACCCGTGTACTCGTCGTAGGACGCCGCGCGCAGGTAGGCGACCTCGGGGGGTGCGCTGACCTTGACCAGCGGCTCGCCCGAGAGCCGCACCCGACCCTGCAGCGGGAGGACCTCCCCGAACTTGTGGAACAGGTCGCCACGCTTCGCATCGATACCGAAGAACACCCGACCGACTCGTTCGATGCGGCTGTTCAGCGGTTGCGTGAGGTCCTGCCACACATCGGCCACCGGCCCCCAGTGATTCGCCGTGGGCACCGTCCACGCGGCCACGATTAGCGCGAGACCGGCCCACGTCGCGAAGTTGAGTACCTCAAGGCTGAGGAGTGGCGGATGCGCCGTCTGGTCGCGACGCCAGCGCGCGTCGGCGCGCACCGCGTGCATTCGAGTCACCAGGAGGATGCCCGCGAACAGGTACACGACGAACGCGACCGACGGCTGGCCCGGCAAGTACGAGATGTTCGTGAGGAGCGCCACGCCACCGGGGATCACCGCCAGCCATCCGTTGCGGAGGCGGAAGACAGACCACACCGCGCTGAACGCCATCAGCCACGACAGCAGCACCACCACGAGAATGAACGGCATCGGGTCTGTGGAGACATCGCCGGCGAACAGCGCCGTGAACCAGTCGATCAGCCGCAGACGCAACTCGGTCCAGCGCGAGAACAGGTCCGTGCCCAGCAACGGATCGGAGAGCTGCATCGCGTACGCCGTCTGCACCACCGTCGACGCGACCCCGAGCGGGATGGCGAGGAGCACGAGGACCGGACTCGGCCAGGGCACGCGAGACAGGACGAACCCGGCGGCCAGCCCGAGCATCGCCGCCGACGAGAGCGACGGCATCTCGGGCACCCAGTCGGCCTGCTCGATGGACGTACTCACCGAAAGAAACGCCACGAGGATCAGCGTGAGGCTAACCCACGTCTCCCAGGACCGGAGCGAGCCGTGCGGCAGCGGCACGTAGGGCTGCGGAGGCCCGATGCGCGCCTCGAAGGGGCCGGAGGGGAGCGAGCGGGCGCTCACCGGACGGCCTCGACGGCCAGCTCACCGCGGCCACCAAGGGCGCGCGTCAGCTCGTCCGTCTTCTTCACCGTGTAGGTGTAGATGCCCGCCGCTGCGAGCGTGCCGTAGACGTCAAGCGACGACCCGGGCGCACCCCACGTCTCCCCCTCGAGGAGCACGGCGGCCACCTTGACGCCGCGTCCCGCCAGCGACATCAGCGTCATCGCCCAGCCCTCATCCGGGGATGGCGTCACCGCCACCACCGTCGTGTGGCGGCCGAAGCGCCGCGAGATCTCGATGAGCAGCCGCTCGAGAGGCACATCGCCAACCGCGCGCGCCAGCGCGAGTGACTCGAGCATCCGCGTGTGGTGATTCTGGCCGCGGTCGGGCTCATCCACACGGAGGTCCGAGCCAAAGCTGATCAGTCCAACCGAGCGGTGGGCCTGGATGAAGAACCGCGCAATCGAGGCGGCGACGGTGACCGCCACCTCCTCGGTGCTGTCCTCGCCGGCGCCTCGATGCACCGAGCGGTCGAGGTCGAGCACGATCCAGATGTCCGAACTCGGGTCGAGCTCGAAGAGCTTCACCATCAGGTTGCCCGTGCGCGCCGTCTGAGGCCAGTGGATCCGGTTGTAGGAATCGCCTGCGACGTACTGCCGAAGGCCCGCGTAGTTCGGCGTGACGTTGTGCGTCCGCTTGCGGAACTTGCCCTCGCCCGGGAGGTTCGCCGGCGGGATGTAGAAGTTGGGCAGATCGGGAGCGGCCGGGTACACCAGCACCGTCACCGGCTCCCCGAACTCCCTCGTCATCCGGAAGAAGCCGAACGGGTCAGTCGCGGTGATCCGGATCGGCCCAAGGCGGTACACGCCGCGCTGGAGCGCTGGTTCCGAGTAGCTCCAGCCGGCGGAGCCCCGCGAGCCGATCGTGACCACCCGCTTCGACCGGTAACTCGGAATCGACGACTGGTCCTCGACCTCCAGCCACACCTTGGGCAGGATGCTCGTCGAGCGGAGCAGCACCTGCCCCTCGAGCGGCTGACCCTGGCTCACGCGGTGCGTCCGCCGCAGCACCTCCACGTCGAGGTCGCGGATCATCGAGCGCGTCCAGAACCACACGAGCGGCACGGCGAACGCCACGATGTACGCGAGCCGGAAGAGCAGCCAGAAGCCCGTGGCCAGCCCCACAACGACGCAGACCAGCGCGAGCGTCAGTGCGATCGACACGTTCCCGTGGCGGACCACCCAGCGAGCCAGGGCGAGCATGCGTCGCACGGGAGGGAACCTCCGACCTCGAGGCGTCGAGCGTTAGACGCCGCCTCGGGCGCGCACTCCGGGCACCGGGGTTCGCTGGATGCACTCGTCGACGATGTCTGCAGCGCTGATGTTCCGGACGCGGGCCGCCGGACTGACGATCACGCGGTGGCCGAGTGCCGGATAGGCGAGGAGCTTGATGTCGTCGGGCTGCACGAAATCGCGGCTCTCGAGCATCGCGTACGCCTGCGCGATCCGCATCAGTGCCAGCGACCCACGCGGCGACGCCCCGAGGTACACCGCCTCGTGTTCGCGGGTCGCGTTGACCAGGCTCACCACGTACTGCTTGATGAGCGGGTCCACGTACACCTCGGTGATCGCCCGCTGCAGCTCGAGGACCTCCTCGGCCGTAGTCGCCTGCGGGAGGGACTCGATCGGGTGCGAGCGCTGCTGCGCGTCCATGACGAGGACCTCGTCCGTGGGGGACGGGTACCCGAGGTGTACGCGCATCAGGAAGCGGTCCAGCTGGGCCTCGGGGAGGGGGAACGTGCCCTCGTATTCGATCGGGTTCTGCGTCGCCATCACCATGAACGGCTGGGGCAGCGGATGGGTGACGCCGTCGACCGTTACCTGGCGCTCCTCCATGGCCTCGAGGAGGGCCGACTGAGTCTTCGGCGTCGCGCGGTTGATCTCATCGGTGAGCACGATCTGAGACATGATCGGCCCCGGACGGAACTCGAAGCTCCCCGTCGCGGGCGTATAGACCGAGACGCCGGTCACGTCTGTCGGTAGGAGATCGGGCGTGAACTGGATCCGAGCGAACGAGCACCCGGTGGAGCGAGCCAGAGCCCGGGCCAGCATCGTCTTCCCGACGCCGGGCACGTCCTCGATCAGCAGGTGACCGCGGCAGAGGAGCGCGATCAGCGCGAGGCGCGCCTCGTGCTGTTTGCCGATGATGACCCGCTCGACGTTCGCGAGGATGCGTTCGGAAAGGAGTCTTGGGTCTTCCACTGCGCCTCCGCGCCCTGCAGCGTCGTTGCGATGGCCCCGGGTTGCGGCTGCGCGGAGGGGTCGATGTGCCTCGCCCCGGCCACGACGCGCTCAGTATATGCAAGCACACGCAAGCCTCGCGGTGGCCGCGCCCGCCATCTATCCTTGAATCCTTCGATACGACGCGTCGCGGGGTGGAGATCCACGTGGAGGACCCGACCGGCCGTTCGCGTCCGCGATGGCGTGGGAAACCGGTCCTGCTCGCCATCGGAAGCGCGGTCGCAGCCGTCGGAGTCGGAGCGGCCGGCCTCCTCTTCCTGCGAGCCGAAGAGGCCCCCCCGGCGGTCACCGTCAAGACAGTGAGTGCCGAGGCCACGCCTACGCTGACCTCCAGTCCGGTCAACCCGGTCCGCTCCACGCCCGCGCCGACCCAGGCCACGCCCGGCCCAGCGAGCGCTACCGCCTCCCCGCCCCCGGCGACGCTAGCGCCGTCCGCCAGCTCGACCCCCGCGAGTTCGGCCGTGGCCGCCTCGACGCCCGGCGCTGGCTCGCCCACGGCCACCTCGACGACCACTCCAGCGACCGCGGCGCCCCCTTCGGCAACCCCGCCGACTCCGCCAGCGGCCGCGCCGCAAGGAACCGCTTCGGCGCCTGGCCAGCCCGGAGCGGCAGCCGCCCCGTATATCCTCGCGCCTGCCTCCGCCGGAATCGGCGATGCCTTCATCGTCCGCGTGTTCGCGGAGGGCGCCGCCTCCGTATCCCTCGAGGTAGACGGCGCGCGGCACACGCTCGCCCACTCGAGTGACCGCTTCTGGGGCATCGTCGGAGTCCCACTGCAAGCCTCCGCGGGACTCCGCACCGTTCGAGTCACCGCGCGCAATGCCAGCGGCGGCGTCCTCGGGACATCCGAGGCCCCCCTCGTGTTCGTCCCAGTCGAGCGGCCCGTGGACTACCTCGTTCTCACGGAGGAACTCACCTCGATCCTCACGGACCAGGCCACCGCGACGGAGCTCGCCATCCGGGCCAGCCAGTTCGCACAGTTCGACCCGCCGCGGCGCTGGCGCGGACCCTTCGTGCGTCCGCTCATCGGGCCACAGACCACGGCCTTCGGCGAAGGGCGTTCGATTAACGGCGGCCCGGTAGGCGGGTTCCACTCCGGCGAGGACATCGGCGCCGACGCCGGCACGCCGGTGCACGCCTCGGCGGACGGACGTGTGAGCTCAGTGGTACGCATGCCCATCCGCGGGCTGAGCGTGGTCATCGACCACGGCGCGGGGGTGAAGTCCGGCTACCACCACCTCGATGGGTCACTGGTCCACGAGGGCGACACCGTCGTACAGGGTCAGATGATCGGGGTCGTCGGCTCGACGGGGCTGTCCACCGGCCCGCATCTCCATTGGGAGGTCACGGTCTGGGGGATCAACGTCGACCCCATCCAGTGGACGCGCGAGTCGTTCGAGCCCTAGTCGGAGGCAGTGTCGCGGTAGAGCCCCAGCTCATCGATCAGCTGGCGAACGCGCTCGGGCAGCCACTCACCCGCATCCGCACCACCGCGCACCCGCGCGCGAAGCGCTGTCGACGAGACGTCCAGCGGCTCCATTTCGAGCCAGTCGATGCGCCCCTCGATGCCGGGAACCGCTCGCAGCGCCTCCGCGGGCACGACGCGCCCCGCCGGAGGTCGCACGGCCACGGCAAGGCGGGCGATCTCGACCAGCAGCCGCGGATTGCGCCAGTGAGGCAGGTCGCGCAGCACATCGGCGCCCGCGATGAACCACCAGTCGCCGCCTTCGCGAGCCAGCACCGCGAGCGTCTCGTCGGTGTAGCTCGGACCGGAGCGGTCGATCTCGAGCGTGCTGACGTCCGCCCATGGCAGGTCGGCGACGGCCGCCTCGACGAGCCTGAGGCGCACGTCGCGAGGACTCACCCGTCGCCCCGCCTTGCGGTACGGGTCGCCAGCCGGCATGAACACCACGCGGTCGAGGGCGAGCTGCGCGCGAGCAGCCTCGGCGAGCCGCAGGTGACCGCGGTGCGGCGGATCGAACGTCCCTCCGAGGACGCCGGTCCTCACCGCCGAGGGCCAGCCGCTACACGTCCCACGTAAGCTCCGTGGCACCCACGCGCACGCGGTCACCGGGCTTCACCCCGTGGCGGGCGAGCGCCCGCCCAATGCCGAGGCGCTTCAACCGGTCGATCAGCTCATAGCGTGCATCGGGATCCTCGACGTCCAGCGTCTCGGCGAGCCACTCCGGCGTCGAACCCGTGACCAGGGGCATGCCCTCGGGTGTTTCGGTCACCTGGAAGCGCTCACGGCGCATGGGGGGCTCGATGACTGGAAGCCGCTCCTCGAGTGCCTGTGCCGCCGCCCCGCGGGACGCCTGGACGGCTCGCCACGCTGCGAGCGCCAGGTCCTGTGTGCCCTCACCGGTCAACCCGGAGATCGGGTACCAGGGTTGCGGCAGCTCGTGCGCCTCTTCAAGCAGCTCGATGCGAGTGCGCGCATCGGGGTCGTCCACTTTGTTCAACGCGAGAAGCTGCGGCTTCTCCGCCAGCCCGTGCCCGAAGTCGGCGAGCTCGCCATTGATCAGCCGGTAATCGGCGAGCGGGTCTTCGCGCGTCATATCGAGGACGTGCACGAGCACTTGCGTCCGCTCGATGTGGCGCAGGAACTCGTGGCCGAGCCCCGCTCCCTGGCTCGCGCCTTCAATCAGGCCGGGCATGTCGGCGGCCACGAAGGTGTCGTAGCCAACCGTGACCACCCCGAGCTCGGGCTCCAGCGTCGTGAACGGGTACGCCCCGACCTTGGGCAGGGCGCGCGACCAGGCGCGCAGCAGCGTCGACTTCCCGGCGTTCGGCAACCCGACGAGGCCCACGTCCGCGAGCAGCTTCAGCTCGACCACCAGGTCGCGAGCGCGGCCGGCCTGCCCGTGTTGGGCGAAGTGCGGCGCCTGTCGCGTCGGCCCCGCGAAGCGGACGTTCCCCCAGCCACCGCGACCACCTCGGGCGCAGACAACGGCCATCCCGTCCTCGACCAGGTCCGCCAGGTGCTCGACCTCGCCATCGGCGCTGACCGCCGTGACGATGCTTCCGATGGGGACTCGCAGCTCGATGTTGGGACCTGACGCGCCCTTCTTCCGATTCGAGCCGCCGGGTTTGCCGTCCCCCGCCCGATGGAGGTCGCCCTCGTGATAGTCGCGAAGCGTCGAGAGCGACCGAGTCGCGACCAGGATCACGTTGCCGCCGCGGCCGCCATCGCCACCGTCAGGCCCGCCGCGAGGGACGAATTTCTCGCGACGGAACGTGGCCGCACCGTCCCCGCCTCGACCGGCCTGCACGCGAATGCGGACGCGGTCAATCACGACGAGGGAGCTTTCAACAGAACGGTGGAATGAGTCGCCATGAAATGAACATCCAGACAGGGGAGCAATACGGTCTTCCGTCGAAGTAGTAGTGGTGTGGACGGCGTGGACAGCGTACCTGCGTCAGGTTCAGCAGCCGTGTGGGGATCTTACTCGGAGTGGCGGGACGGCGTTCATGATCGCGGCGAGAGAGCGCGTAATTGAGGCGACGGCTCCTGCCGCGTCACGCCGGCCGCTTCGACCTACCCACAGCCCGGCACGCTTACCCACTGCTTCCCCAGACCTACCCACAGGCGGACTCCACGAAATGCGCACAGGAATAAGCAGGTAACCAGAGTCGTTGGGGCCCCGCTCCTCGCGCCGCAGTGCCCCGACTCAGCGCACGCGAAAACGCCCGTTGCGACTGCAACGGGCGTGCCGGCGAGGGCTGGCTAGGGGTCGCCTCAGGCGATGCGCCGCGACTGCTCGATCATCTCGCGCAGGCTGGAGACATCCCGCTTCGTCTCGGGGTCGATCGCCAGCGAGCGCTCCATCTTGCGCCAGCCGTGGTGGACTGTGGAGTGGTCGCGACCACCGAGGGCAGCGCCGATTTCCATCAGCG
>CADEHD010000075.1 GCA_902827055.1 uncultured Chloroflexota bacterium
CGTGGCCGACGTGCTGCTCCCGGCGGCGCAGTGGTCGGAGCGCGTGGGCACCCTCACGAACAGCGAGCGGAGGATCTCACTGCTCGAGCAGATCGGGCCCCCTCCCGGAGAAGCGCTTCCGGACTGGCAGATCTTCTGCCGGGTGGCCGACGCGCTGGGGCACGGTGTGGCGTTCGACTACGCCGACGCCGAGGCGATCTTCAACGAGTACCGGGCGCTCACGAGGGGGCGCGACCTCGACATCACCGGCGTCGACTACGCCCGCCTGCGTCGTGAGCCCGGCGTCCAGTGGCCGAGCCCGGAGCGGGCGTCCGGCGGCGCGATCGGCGGCGGGTCCGACGGTACGCTCCGCCTCTACGTCGATGGCCGGTTCCCCACGCCCAGCGGGCGCGCGCGCCTCATCGCGCCCCGCGACGAGCCGGCGGACGACGAGGTGACGTCGGAGTTCCCCCTCGTCCTCATCACCGGGCGAGTCAAGGACCAGTGGCACACGAGGACGCGCACGGGGAAGGTGGCGAAGCTCAACAAGACCGAGCCACACCCCTACATCGAGGTGCACCCCGACGATGCCGCGGTCCTGAAGCTGAAGAACGGCGCGTCGACGCGAGTCACGTCCCGACGTGGTTCGGCGGAGCTGCCCGCCCGCATCACCTCGAGCATTCGCCCCGGGACGGTCTTCGTGCCATTCCACTGGGGTTCGCTCTGGGGCGAGGGGACCACGATCAACCGCGCCACGTCAGAGGCCGTCGACCCCCGCTCCAAGCAACCGGAGGTCAAGTTCGCCGCGGTGTCACTGCGCCCCGCCTAGGACTTCGCGGGCGTGTCGGATTCAGCGCGGGTTGCGCAGGGAGAAGTGCTCTCCGCCTCGGACCCCAGCGACCTCGTAAATCTGACGCACGGTCAGATCTTCGTCGTCTCAGGCCTCGGCGAGTCGGCGGATGGACCCCAGGTCTCCGCGCGTGATGTCGGCGACCGGGGTGCCGTTGACGCGGGCCAGCCATCCGACGATGGCGCCACGGGCGCGGCTCAGAACGCTCTCGGGGGCCTGCTCGCGAGCAGCGCAGGCCGCGCAATGATGTGCGGACCCATGAACCTCGAGTGCGTGCGCCACGCCTGCCTCCGGTCAGCCCCTTGAGGGCCCTGAGTGTAAAGGATCGGCACCACGATCGGCGTACGGCAGGGCACGGGCGACATACACATCGGTATACTCCGCCGGCCGAGTGGTACAGCGAAGCGCGGAGGATGGCGATGCCCAGCGTTCAGGCGAACGGCATTGAGCACTGCTACGAGTTTACAGGCGAGGGGCCGAACACCATCGTCTGGATTCACGGCATCGGGAGCAATCACGACACGTGGAATGATGTGCTGCCCGGCGTTCCGGGATTCCGGCACCTCGCGTACTGCGTGCGCGGGATGGGCGACAGCGCGAAGCCAGCCGGTCCGTACGATCTCGAGCTGTGGGCCGCGGACTGCGCGGCGCTCCTCGATGCGCTGGGTGTAGACCAGGCCATCGTCGCCGGCCACTCGATGGGTGGCGCGATCGCGCAGCGGGTCGCGATCGACTACCCACACAAGCTCAAGGGCCTCTTCCTCCTCGCCACGTCGAGCCGCGTCGGCGCCGCCGCAGAGGCCAGCTGGATGAAGCGCGCTGACGAGCTCGAGGCCACCAGCCCCCCGATGGCCGCCGCGAACCGCGCGGTCGCCAGGTACAACATGGACGAGGAGATCAAGGGCATCCAGGTCCCGACACTCATCGTCGTCGGCGACAAGGACCCGACCACTCCCGCCGGCGGCTCGGTGATCATCTCGCGCTGCATCGAGGATGCCGAGCTGGAGATCTACCCGGGCATCGGCCACATGCCGCTGCGCGAGGAGCCCAAGTCCGTGCAGCGCCTCAACGCCTGGCTGGACGCGTTCCGCTGAGGGATAGGGGTCGGGGCTGCCGATGACGCGCATCCTGCTGCTGATCCCCAGCACGTCGTACCGCGCGGAGGACTTCCTCGACGCCGCGCGCGACTTCGGCGTGGATGTCGTGGTGGGCTCGGACCAGCGGCCGGTCCTCGAGCACGTCGCACCCGGTCGGACCGTGTGGGTGGACATGCTCCACCCCGAGCGCGGCGCCGCGGAGGCCGAGGCGTTCGCGCGCGAGTACCCGCTCGATGCCATCGTCCCCGTCGATGACGCCGGCACGCTGCTGGCCGCGCGTGCCGCGGGCCGCCTCGGGCTGCCGCACAACCCCTTCGACGCCGTCGAGGCGACACGCGACAAGTCGTTGCTGCGCCAGCGTCTCGAGGCGGGTGGGCTGCTGTCGCCGCCGCACCTCGTGGTGCCGCTCTCCGCCGACGTGGCCGAGGCGGCGCGGCGAGCGCCGTACCCCTGCGTCCTGAAGCCGTTGGCCCTGGCGGCGAGCCGTGGCGTCATTCGCGCGAACAACGAGGCCGAGTTCGCCGCCGCGTTCGAACGCATCCGGCTCCTGCTCACCGACCCTGCCGTGGCCGCGGACTGCGGTCCGACTGCAGACCGGGTGCTGGTGGAGGGGTTCGTGCCGGGTATCGAGGTGGCGGTCGAGGGGCTCCTTACCGACGGCCGCCTCATCACCCTCGCCATCTTCGATAAGCCAGACCCGCTCGACGGGCCGTTCTTCGAGGAGACGATCTACGTCACTCCCTCGCGGCTCACGGCGGCCGAGCAGGCTGCGGTCATCGAGGCGACGGCGCAGTCCGCTCGAGCGCTCGGGTTGGTGGACGGACCGATTCACGCCGAGCTCCGCCTCAACGACGAGGGGGTGTGGCCCATCGACGTGGCGGCGCGCTCGATCGGGGGGCTCTGCGCACGCACGCTCTCGTTCGGCACGGGCATGTCGCTCGAGGAGATCATCCTGCGCCACGCGACGCGGTCGCCCATCCCGACGTTCGACCGGGAGTCGCGGGCGGCGGGCGTGATGATGCTACCGATCCCGGCTGCGGGTACGCTCCGCGCCATCGACGGGGTGTCGGAGGCCGAGGCCGTCCCGGGTATCGAGTCCGTGACGATGTCGATGCGCGTCGGCGACACCGTGGTGCCCCTGCCGGAGGGTGGCGACTACCTCGGGTTCATGTTCGCGCGCGCCGACTCACCAGCCGAGGTTGAGGGTGCACTCCGGCAGGCGCACGCCCGGCTTCGTTTCCGCATCGAGTAGGCCGCGCGGTCGCTACTTCTTCGACGGCTTGTAGAACGGGTTCTCGCCCGAGGCGTGATCGGTGGTGTCGCGCACCTCGGAGATCTCGGGCACGTACTCGAGGACGGCCGCCTCGATCCCCTGCTTCAGCGTGACGTTCGCTAGGTTGCAGCCCTGGCAGCCACCGCCGAGCTCGACGTAGGCGATGTCGCCGACCACCTCGATCAGGTTCACCATGCCGCCGTGCGCCGCGATCTGGGGGTTGATTGCCTCGTCAAACAGGTTCTGGATCCGCATCGACAGCTCATCGAGCCACAGCGGGTTGGGGTTCTCGAAGGTGAACCGCCCGCCGACGCCCGACTCGTTCGGCTCGAAGTCGACGTGCACGCCGTCCAGGTACTGGCTGTTGCGCGCCTCGAGGAAGGTGAGGATGCCATCCACGTCCACCGAGGCGTCGCCCTCGGGGAGGGATTCATGCAGGACCAGCGCGAAGCCGTGCGAGAACCCCTCGGGGCCACGCCCGGCCACGGTGATGCGCACTCCCGCGACGCGGTCACCCTGCGCGGCCATGACCTCGCGGATCTTTGCAGCTGCAGACGCAGAGAACGAGGCGCGATACGCGCGCTCGTCGTCCGCCGCGGGCGTTTCGGCCACAGGCTCGTCGCTCATCACGCGACCCCCTCTTGTCTGCTGCGCTGCCCTTATCCTAGCTGCATCGCGACACCCGCTGGTACGCTCCAGTCGCCCAAACCTCTTATCTCGACCGGGGGACATCGATGACCGACGGATTGCTCCTGCTGCACGCCTTCCCGCTCTCCTCCGAGATGTGGGCTCCGCAAGTGGACGCCTTCCAGGGCCGCCTGCCCGTGGTGGCTCCCGACGACCCGGGATTCGGCGGTACGGCTGGTGCTGCGCCCGAGGGGTGGATGGACGCGGCCGCCGACCAGGCAGCAGCCGCCCTCCGGGCAGCCGGCGTGGACCGAGCGGTCGTCGTGGGCCTTTCGATGGGTGGGTACGTCGCGTTCTCGTTCTGGCGCCGCCACCCGGGGCTCGTTGCTGGGCTCGTGCTGGCGAACACGCGGTCGGGCGCTGACCCGGATGCCGCCAGGGAGGCGCGAGCCGCGCTCGCCGGTCGCCTCCGCGCCGAGGGCAACGGCTTCCTCGCCGACAGCCCTCCGCCGCTGCTCTCCGCCGAGGCGCCGGCAGCGCTCCGCGAGCGCGTGCAGGAGATCATCCGCCGCCAGCCCGCCGAGGCGATCGCCGGCGCCGCCCTCGGCATGGCGGGGCGCGTCGACTCGACTCCTGACCTGGCGGGCATCACCGTGCCCACGCTGGTGATCACGTCGAGCGGCGACACCCTGATCCCGCCGGATGCCACGTCGCCGATGGCAGGTCAGATCCCAGGCGCCGAACTGCTCGTCATCGAGGGCGCGGGACACCTGTCGAACCTCGAGGCCGCCGATGCGTTCAACGCCGCGATCGAGGGTCTGATCAAGCGCGCCGGCGTGGCCCTGGCGTAAATGACGCGGGGAAGGCGGCAGGCCGAGTGCCGGCCGCCTTCCGATCGGCCGCGGCCTTACTTCGAGCAGCTCGCCAGAGGTGTGTAGTCCGTCGCCACGACCGCGATCGTCGCGTTCGGGTCGAAGAGCGCGACCCCCAGGAACGCTTTGCACACGGCCTCACCGCCCGCGACGTCGCCTCCCGCGAGGTGGGTAACCAGCACGAGGCGCTTGTTCTCCGGGCTGTAGTTCATCGCCGCGACCTTGTCGAGCGGCAGGCCTGGGAAGGCGTCCGTCACCGCAGCCGGCACGGGAGCGGGCGTCGATGGCGTTGCGGGCGCCGAGGGCGCGCCGCCGCCGTCGATGGGGCGGATCCCGCCGCCGCTCGCCGCGGGCGTCGCTGAGGACTTGGTCGATGCCGTGGGGGTGGGCGTCGGCGTGCCCTCCCCGCTGCCACACGCGCCGAGGAGTAGTCCACCGGCGAGCGCGAGCCCTGCGAGGAGTCGATGACCTGGGCCGCGCGTGTAGATTCGCATCCGAGCTCCATCCCTCGATGCATGGCGCGCCGCAGGGCTCGCCGTGTCACTTCTGCGATCACGTGGGTTCAGGTCCCAGTGTACGGGGCCGCTTGCCAGTCGCGGACTGACACCGAGTCAGGAGACGCGCGCGACCCGACTCGCTGGCATCGCCGCGTTCGAGGGGCCCGGTGAGCCCATCGCTGCCCGTGCCTCCTGGCGCTGGGTGATCGGCCGCAGCTCGTAGCCAGCGCGGCAGTGCGAGGTCATGTCGGGGACCGCCAGCACCGCGGGGGTCTGCGCGCCGCCGGGCGGCGGCGTCCCGGATCCGGCCACGAACACCTCGAGGGCCCCTCGCCGCAGCAACGAGTACCGGTGCAGCGCGACGCCGAACCAGAACATCTCCGCCACGCCGAACGGCCAGGCGCCCTGCAGAAAGGCGTACACCGCCGAGCTCAGACTCGCGAGCGCGAATCCGAGCACCCATAACGAATGGCGTGGCTCCAGGTGATAGAAGAGGATCGCCGCCCCGGTGGAGATAACGCCCAGCAGCGTCAGGATGTCCACGAGCGTCCTTGCCCTCGGCAGCACGTCCCTGCACTGCTCGCAGCTCGCGGTGGAGCAGTGTCAGGAGTGTTCAGGCTACCGCGCCTGTCAATGACGAACGGGCGTTGTGCCCCCTTCAGACTGGTGCCGCCGTTCCGATACTTCATACGAGTTGTTGTGGATTCCAGGGCAGTCGTGCGCCTCTGCCCGGGCGGGACGCTTCGTGACACCCGAGTCGCGCGCAAGCGGGTTGGACCGAGCTGCCATCGTCTGCATGGCGGCCTTCTCGATCGTGTTCCTCTTCGTCTCGATCGCCCAGCCCATCGATGGGAACGCGCGGCGCCTCTTCTCGGACGTGGCACTTTCCGCGACCACGCTCGCCAGCGGCCTCCTCACCACCTACTTCGCGTTTCGCATGGACGGCCGCAACCGCCTGAGCTGGGGCCTCCTGGGTATCGGCACCCTGTGCTGGAGCATGGGGATGGTGGCGTGGAGCTGGTACGAGCTGGTCGCCGACTTCGAGACGCCGTTCCCGTCGCTGGCGGACCTCGGATACCTGGGGATGATCCCGTTCATGTTCGTCGGGCTGGTCTCGCTGCCGGCCGGGCGCGTCCCCGTCGAGGGGCGGATCAAGATCGCTCTCGACGCGCTCATCGTCCTCGCAGGTGTGGTCACCCTCGCCTGGCTCACGTTGCTCGCGCCGCTCTACGCCGACGGCGAGTCGACTGTCCTCGAGCGCGCGATCTCGCTCGCCTACCCGCTCGGCGACCTCGCGCTCCTGGCGGCTCTTGTCGGTGGGGCCGCTCGAGGCTGGATCGGGCGTCGCGATCCGGCGCTGGCACCGCTCGTTCTTGGTATTGGTGGCCTGATCGTCGCCGACGTCGGGTTCGCCTGGCTCACACAGCGCGATGCCTACGGCAGCGGCAGCCCGATCGACCTCGGTTGGCCACTTGGCCACATGCTGGTCGCGCTCGCGGCTGGCCGAGCGCTCTCGCGACCCTCCGCCGGCGCGGCGCGTCCGACAGCCGAGCGGTCGCGCTGGGTCAACGCAGTGCGCCTCACCGCCCCGTACTTCTCGGTCATGGTGGCGACGGGGATCGCAGCCGCGACCGTCGCGCCCGAGCTCGGGCTGGAAGACAACGTCGTGATCGCGCTCGCCGGCAGCACCGTGCTGCTCGCGACGGTGCGCCAGTTCATGACGGTGCGCGAGAACGAGCACCTGAACCGCGAACTCCGCGTGTTCTCCGCCGGCCTCGAGGCGCTCGCGACGGAGCGCACGGAACGCCTCGCGCTGCTGCACGACATGGCGTCCGGCCTCGGCGGTGCGAGCTCGCGCCAGTCCTCGACCAACGAGTTCCGCCGTGTCGCGGAGCTGATCAGCCGCCAGATCGGGGTTGAGCGGGTCGTCATCTTCGAGGCCACTCACCCGGGTGGTCCGCTCGAGCTGCTCGCGGCCAATGAGGACCCCGGACTCACTCCCGAGATGACCAGCCTGGCGCTGCGATCGCTGGCTGCTCGCGCGGTGGACGATGGTGTCGCGGTTGCGGGTCCGGCCGAAGCGGACCGCGCCGGTCGTCGCTCCGGGCTGAGCGTGCCGCTGCCTGGCGCCGTCGCTCCGCTGGGGGCGATCTGCGTCTCGAGTGCGCCCGGCCGGGTGTACGTCGAGGAGGACCAGTACTTCATCGAGTCGGTGGCGAACCTCGTGGGACTGACCCTCGAGCGCGTGCACGCCGTCGAAGACCTGCGTCGCGAGCACGCGCAGAGCGTGCAGCTCCTCCGCGCCGTCCCGTCCGTGCTCATCGGCACGGACGCCAACGAGGTGGTGCACCTCTGGAACCTTGCCGCGGAGGAGACGTTCAACCTGTCGAGCACCGATGTCATCGGCCGCCCGCTCTCCAGCGTGGGCCTGCCCTGTGACACCGGCGACGTGCAGCGCCGCGTGGCGCGCGCGGTACACGTGGGGACGCCGATCACCGACGACCTGCGCTTCAGCCGACGCGATGGCACTACGGGCTTCATGAGTCTGACCGTCACCCGTGTCGCCAACGAGAACGGGGAGCCTGCCGGGCACCTGCTGGTCGGCACGGACATCACCCAGCGCCGCGAGTTGGAAGAGCAGCTCCGGCACCAGGCGCTGCATGACCCGCTGACCGACCTCGCGAACCGCGCGCTGTTCCGTGACCGCCTCGAGCACGCCCTCAGCCGCCGTACGGTCGACGACCGCTCGGTGGGGGTGCTGTTCATCGACCTGGACGACTTCAAGGGCGTCAACGACTCCATGGGGCACCAGGTGGGCGATCGCGTGCTCTCCGCGGCCGGGGCGCGCCTCCATGCAACGCTGCGGCCCACGGACACGCTGGCGCGTCTGGGCGGCGACGAGTTCGCGGTGCTCCTCGAGGATGTCGACGAGGGCGACGCGGCCCGAGTCGCGCAGACCCTGGTGGAGGAGCTGCGTCACCCGTTCGTCATCGAAGGCCAGGAGGTGCGCCTCGCGGCCAGCGTGGGTGTGGCCGTGCCGCTCGCCGACGACGAGGACGCCGATGACCTGCTGCGCAACGCTGACATCGCGATGTACGCGGCGAAGGAGCGCGGCAAGGGGCGCGCCGTCGTGTTCGACGCCACCCTGCACTCCGAGGTGCTCGAGCGCATCGAGATGGAGTCGGATCTGCGCCGGGCGGTCGAGCGCGGCGAGTTCCGCGTCGAGTACCAGCCGATCGTGGACCTCGCGAGTGGTCAGGCGGTGGGCACTGAGGCGCTGGTTCGCTGGGAGCACCCGCGCCGTGGGCTCATCTCGCCGATCTGGTTCATCCCTGCCGCCGAGCGCAGCGGACAGGTGTCCGCCATCGACCTCTGGGTCCTGCGCCAGGCGTGCGCCCAGGTTCGCGAGTGGAACGACCGACTCGGCGACGCCTCGTCCGTGC
>CADEHD010000076.1 GCA_902827055.1 uncultured Chloroflexota bacterium
GTGTTCATCACGAGGTGCACCTCGGCGGCTTCTTCAGCGATGCGGCGGATCTTCGTCACCCACTCGTCCATCTCCGGAGCGTTGTAGTAGTAGTCGAACCGCTCGGACGAGGTGCTGGTGCGCGCCTCCCATGTATCGACATTTCGACCGTGGAATCGCACGAATCCGAGCTCCGGGGTGGTGACAGCGGCGATCGGTGGGACCGAGGAGTGGAAGCCCTGCGGCTCATCGACGCAGACGTAGGCGAACCCGAGGTCGCCGAGCTGGGCGAGGGTCTGCTCCTGGTGCTCGGCGTCCATCCAGAGGTCCGAGCGGAACTCGATGGCGGCGCGGTAGGGGCCGAGGCGGTCTCGTACTTCCTCGAGGTACTTGAACGAGTCCGAGCCGGGGAACACCCACTTGGGGAACTGGAACACGACGACGCCGATGCGCTCGGCATCGAGGAGCGGCTTCAGGGCATCGACGAACGTGGACCAGCAGAGGTCGACGATCTCCGGCGGGGCTTCGTCGCGGTAGAACTGGCGCTTCTTCGCGAGCTGCGGCGGGAGCACCTGCTGGATCGCCTTCGGGAGGCGCATGACGGGGGTGGGGTGCTGCGTGAACAGCGAGTACGCCTTCACATCGAAGAGGAACCCCGGTGGCGTGCGCTCCACCCACGAGCGGGTGAGCTGCTCGGTAGGGAGTCCGTAGTAGGTGGTGTCGGCCTCGACCATGGGGAACTGCGTCGCGTAGTAGCGGAGGCGCGCCTCGGGCGTCCGCGCCTCGGGCGGGTAGAACGTGCCCGCCTCGATGAGCGGCTTGTCCGTCCAGGAGGCGGTGCCGAGCTTCAGCAGTGCCATGCGATCGAGCGTAGCAGGAGGCTCGCTTCGAACGTGATGCGGGGATCCCCCGGAGCGCGGCCAGGCGCTAGTAGCTCGAGACGTCCATCTCCGGGAGGGCGCCCGTGACAGTGAACACCACGCGTTCGGCAATGTTCGTCGCGCGGTCCGCGATGCGCTCCAGGTTGTGGGCCACCCACAGGAGGTGGGTGCACGCCTCGACGGTGGTGGGATCGGCGATCATGATGCGCACCAGGTCGTGGTACACGGTGTCCTGGAGGCGGTCGACCTCGTCGTCGCGCTGGCCGACGCGATACGCCTCGTCCACGTCGCGCGCCGTGAACGCGGTGAGGGACTGCCGCAGCATCTCACGCGCGACCTCGGCCATCCTGGGGATGTCGACGAGGGGCTTCACGAACGGCTCATCACGCATCAGGAGCACGATCGAGCCGTTGCCCTCGGCGTGGTCCGCCATGCGTTCGAGCTCGGCCGCGATCGCCATCACGGAGACGACGACGCGCAGGTCCGTGGCGATGGGCGCCTGCGAGGCCATGATGTGCAGGCACTCGTTGTCCAGGCGGAAGCGGGTGCGATTGACCTCGGCGTCGTCGCGAATCACCGCCTCGGCGAGCGGAGCGTCCCGGTCGAGGAGCGCCTGGAGCGACCGCTCGATCTGGCGGTCGACCATCGCTCCCATCTCAAGGACACCCTGCTCCAGGGCCTGGAGCTGGCGGTGGAACTCCTCGCGAGGCATCGCATCTCCGACGTTCTACTACCCGAAGCGACCGGTGATGTACGCCTCCGTGCGCTCGTCGCCCGGGGTTCGGAACACGCGGTCCGTCTCCCCGTACTCGACGAGCCGTCCCACGAGATCCTGCTGCGCGAGCATGAACGCGGTGCGGTCCGACACGCGCGCCGCCTGCTGCATGTTGTGGGTCACGATGACAATCGTAAAGCGCGATGCGAGATCCCGCATCAGGTCCTCGATGTGCTGCGTCGCGATCGGATCCAGCGCGGAACACGGCTCGTCCATGAGCACGATCTCGGGCTCGATGGCGATGGTGCGCGCGATGCAGAGCCGCTGCTGCTGGCCGCCGGACAGGGCGAGTCCGGAGTCGTCGAGCTTGTCCTTGACTTCATCCCAGAGCGCCGCCTGGCGCAGCGCCTGCTCGATGAGGGGCTCGAGGTCGCCCTTGTAGCCGTTGATGCGCATGCCGAACGCGATGTTCTCGCGAATCGACTTCGGGAAGGGGTTCGGCTTCTGGAACACCATGCCGACGGCGCGCCGCACCTGCACGGGGTCGATGTCGTCGCCGAGGATGTTCACGCCGTTGATGTTGATCTCGCCCGCTACTCGGGCGGTGGTGACGAGATCGGTCATGCGGTTCATGGTGCGCAGCAACGTGCTCTTGCCGCACCCGGACGGACCGATGAGGGCCGTCACCTTGTGTCGCGGGATGCGCAGGCTCACCTCGCCCACGGCCTGCTTGCGCCCGTACCAGACGCTGACGTTCTTCAACTCGACCGCGGCGCCGTGCCCGGGCTCGTCGACGGGCACCGCCAGCCCGATCGATGCCTCGCGCTGCTGCCGCTCTACCATCTCGATCTCCGCCTGGAGGTTGTTCCGAGCCTCAAGTGTGGTCATTGTGTCCTCCCACGCTCACGCCGAGTGTAGCGGGGCGAACGTCGCCGTCCCGAGGGCCGTTGTTAACGCCAGTTTAGGACCTGGTGGGGGCCACGGTCCTGCAGGTTCAAGTCCCCGTTCCGAGCAGGCACGCTACGATGGCACCCTCCCCGCCACGGAAGGATCCGCTTGGCGACCACGGCTCACGCGCCCGATTTCCCGCGAACCGTTGATCGCTATCGCGAGCGGCTGCGGCTGACCTTTGGCTACTCGGAGTTCCGCGGCGCCCAGGACGAGGTCCTGGAGGCGCTGGCGGCGCACGACGTGCTCGCGGTGATGCCGACGGGCAGCGGCAAGAGCCTGTGTTACGTCCTCCCGGCGCTCGAGGTGGGGCGCACAGTGGTGGTCTCGCCGCTCATCGCGCTGATGCAGGACCAGGTCGAGGGGCTGCGCGCCGCCGGCGTGCCCGCCACGTTCATCAACTCGCACCTCGACCGCGAGGAGCAGAACGCGCGCTACCTGGAGTTTGTGCGTGGCGAATCGGCGCTGCTGTACGTGGCGCCGGAGCGCTTCGCGAACGAGCGCTTCGTGGAGGGGCTGCGACGAGCCGGGGTGCACCTGCTGGCGATCGACGAGGCGCACTGCATCTCGGAGTGGGGGCACGACTTCCGTCCCGACTACCTGGCGCTCGGTGCGGTGCGTGCACAGCTCGGCATGCCGCGGACGCTCGCGCTGACGGCGACCGCCGACGCACGGGTGCGCGAGGACATTCGCCGCCGCCTGGAGCTGGGTGCCGACGCCCTCGAGGTGGTCAGCCCAATCGACCGGCCGAACCTCCAGCTTTCCGTCGTCCAGGTCCAGAACGACGCGGAGCGCGACTCGTGGCTGCGCCGTTACGTCGTAGCCCAGGAGGGCGCGGCGGGCATCGTCTATGTCGGGACGCGCAAGGCGACGGAAGAGGTCTCGGAGGACTTACGTCGCGTGGGCGTGCGCGCCGAGGCCTACCACGCCGGACTCGCCCGCGACCGTCGCGCGGAGACGCAGCGACGCTTCACGCTCGGCACTACGCCGGTCATCGTGGCGACGAACGCCTTCGGCATGGGCATCGATAAGCCCGATGTGCGCTTCGTGGTGCACTACCACCTCCCTCCCCGCCCCGAGGCGTACTACCAGGAGGCCGGGCGCGCGGGCCGCGACGGCGACCCGGCGGCGTGCACGCTGCTCTACACGGGACGGGATCGCTCCCGCCAGCAGCACTTCATCGACCAGGCATACCCCGACGAGCGCAGCGTCCGGAACACCTGGCAACGCTGGCTGGAGGCGAGTCGTGACCGGGGTGGCGAGCTGGCCGCCGAGGGCGACCGCCTTCACGCCGACAGCGACTCGGACGGCTACGGCGCCATCGTCGGCGCGCTGCGCGACTCGGGGTTGCTGGCGCCGACGGGCTTCGCGCTGCTCTCCGCGGACCCGGACGCCGCGATCGACACGTCCAGCATCGAGGATCGGCGGCACCAGGCCGAGTCGCGACTCGCCGAGATCATCGAGTACGCCGAGACGCCGGGCTGCCGACGCGCCCTGCTGCGCCGCTACTTCGGCGAGCGGCCACCGGCGCGCTGTGGGAACTGCGACAACTGCCTCGCGGACGAGGAGTCGCCCTACCCGGAGGACCTGTACGACTCGCTGACGGCCGTGCGCGATCGCGTCGCCGCCGCGAGCGACCGTGACGCCCTCACGGTGCTCACGAGTCGCTCGATCCGCGAGCTCGCCACGCACCGCCCCGCCGACGAGTCCGCACTCCTCGAGACGTGGGGCATGGGTCCGGCCCGCGTCCGCTGGTTCGGCCGGGAGATCCTCGGGACGATCCGAGCGTGGGAGACGGACCACCCGGACGCCGCAGCTCCGCTGGGCCGCGGCAGACCGCGCCCGGCCCGATCCGTGGAGCGGGTGGGGACGGCGGCCGGGGGAGACGACCCCGCCGCGACGGAGCTCTATCGCCGGCTCCGCGAGTGGCGCTCGGAGCGCGCGCGGACCGAAGGCGTCCCTGCCTACACGGTGTTCTCGGACCGCACGCTCCGCGAGCTGGCGGCGTCACGGCCTCGCGATGTGGCCACCCTCCTGCAGACGTGGGGCCTGGGCTCGTCGCGGGTCGCGCGGTTCGGCCCCGAACTGCTGGCGGTGATCGCCGAGGGCTGACCGGCGGCGCGTGGCGCCTCGGGGCTGCCTGCGGCAGCCTGGGGCAGCAGCCCGCGGCAGCGACTCGGGTGGCGCGGTTCGTCGGTCGGCGCTATCGTGGCGGCATACGCGATAAAGTTAGTCGACTTAGTCAACAATGATGCTAGATGACTCCCTTCCCGCGGTCGCGCCACTTCCGTCGGACGATGACGCCGGGGAGGCCGCTGCGCGCCCGGCGGCGAGCCGCGGGCTGCGTCGCGTGGGGCGCTGGGCGCGCACGGGTGCCGGTGCCGTCGCCGTGCTCGTGCTGTTCGTCCTGGCGCTGAAGCTGCTCTCCGCCTCCGCCTCGGCGGTCGCGGTGCTGCTGCGGCAGCTCGAGGTCGATGGTGTCATCAACTTCGTGGGGTTCGGGTGGCTGCTCGCGTACGGGGCGCTCTCGGGATCGCCGGTGGCGGCACTGTCGCTCTCGCTGCTCGATGGCGGCGCCGCCGACGCGACGGAGTCACTTGCGATGCTGGCAGGATCACGCCTCGGCGCCTCGATGGTGGTGCTCGTCGTGGGCTTCGTCTCGTACCTGCTGGGGCGACGCCGCCCGGACGGGATCTACATCGGCGTGGTGGCGCTGCTGACGACGGCCACGATCTACATCCCCGCGACCTTCGTGGCCGTGGAACTGCTCCGGAGTGAACTCCTCGAGGCGCCCGCGCGGGCGATCCCCAACGGCTGGACGGAGGCACCAAGCGCGCTCGTGAACCCGATCGTGCGGGCGCTGGACGCGCGGCTGCCCGGAGCGCTGCTGTTCCTCCTCGGGGTCGGCACGCTACTGGGTGCGTTCGCGCTGTTCGACCGGTTGCTGCCGAACCTCGACCCGCCCTCGCCGCGGTTCGAGCGGATGTCGAGGCACTTCGCGGCGCCGCGCTCGATGTTCCTCTTTGGCGCGCTCGTCACCTCGATCACCATGTCGGTGTCGCTGTCTGTGACCATCCTCGTGCCGCTGGCCCTGAAGCGGATCATCCGCCGCGAGTACGTGGTGCCTTACGTCATGGGCGCGAACATCACGACGTTCATCGACACGCTGTTCGCGGCGCTGCTGGTGAACGCCCGCGAGGCGCCCGCGGTGGTGCTTGCGGAGATGCTGGCGGTTGCGCTGGTGTCGGTGGTGGTCCTGGGCGTGGCGTACGGGCCATACTCGCGGCTCATCCTCGCGAGCGCGCACCGCATTTCGAGCGACCGGCGCTGGCTCGCGACGTTCCTCGTGGTGTTCGTGGGGACGCCGCTGGTGCTGCTGCGCATCTGAGGTCGTGGGCCGCGAGACCGCGCTCGGTCATGGGAGTGCGTCCGTCAGCGGGCTGCGGCGACCTCGCTGAGGGCGGCGCGTGCGGCGTCGATGGTCGCGTCGATCGCAGCCTCGTCGTGGGCGAGCGAGACGAACCAGGTCTCGAACTGCGACGGCGGCAGGAGCACGCCTCGGTCGAGCATGGCCGCGTGGAACCGGGCGAAGGCGGCGGTGTCGCACTCGCGGGCCTGCGCGTAGTTTCGAGGGAGCCCGTCCCGGAAAAAGGGCGTGAGCATGGAGCCGACACGCGCGACTGACAGGGTCACGCCGGCCTCGGCGGCTACGCGCTCGAGTCCCGCGGCCAAGCGGGCGCCCAGCTCCTCGAGGCGGGCGTAGGCGCCCTCGATGTGCGCGAGCGCGTCGAGCGTCGCAATGCCCGACGCCATCGCGAGCGGGTTCCCGGAGAGGGTGCCCGCCTGGTAGACCGGGCCGACGGGCGCCATGCGCTCCATCAGCGTCCGTGAGCCGCCGTACGCGCCGACGGGCAGCCCGCCGCCGATCACCTTGCCCAGCGCCGTGAGGTCGGGGCGGACCGCGCATCGCTCCTGGGCGCCGCCGCGCCCGACGCGGAAGCCCGTGATCACCTCGTCGAAGATGAGCAGCGTGCCGTGTTCGTCGCAGAGGGCGCGGAGGCCCTCGAGGAAGCCGGGCGCGGGCTCGACGAGCCCCATGTTCCCGGCGATGGGCTCGACGATCACGCAGGCGATCGCGGCTGGGTGCGCCTCGAGGGCCGCGCGCACGGCATCGAGGTCGTTGTACGGGGTGACGAGGGTCTGGGCGGCGAACGCTGCGGGCACGCCGGGCGAGTCCGGCAGCCCGAGGGTGGCGACGCCTGACCCGGCGGCGGCGAGCAGGCCATCGGCGTGCCCGTGGTAGCCGCCGTCGAACTTCAGCACGAGGTCGCGGCCTGTGGCGGCACGCGCGAGGCGCAGCGCTGTCATCGTGGCCTCCGTGCCCGACGAGACGAAGCGCACCATCTCAACGGTGGGCAGGGCCGCGATCACGCGCTCGGCGAGCTCGGCCTCGGCCTCGGTGGGCGCGCCGAAAGACGTGCCCCGCCCGGCCGCGTCGCGCACGGCCGCGACCACCGCGGGGTGCGCGTGCCCGAGGATGAGCGGGCCGAACGAGCAGACGTAGTCGATGTACTCGTTGCCATCGACGTCGGTCACGCGAGCGCCAGCCCCCGAGGCGATCACAACGGGGTCCCCGCCGACGCCTCGGTAGGCGCGAACGGGCGAGTCGACGCCGCCCGGGAGGAGGGCCCGGGCTCGCGCCATCACCTCGCGCGAGCGCGCGTGACTCAGGGTCACGCGCGACCCTCGGCGAGCCAGCGTGCGGCCTCCTTGGCGTGGTAGGTGATGATCATGTCGGCGCCGGCGCGTCGGATCGAGGTCAGCGTCTCGAGGACGATGCGCTCCTCGTCGAGCCAGCCCTGCTGGGCCGCGGCCTTCACCATCGCGTACTCGCCGGAGACGTTGTAGGCAGCGAGCGGTAGCTCGGTGCGCTCGCGGACGCGCGCGATGACATCGAGGTACGCGAGCGCCGGCTTCACCATGACGATGTCGGCGCCCTCGGCCTCATCGATGGCGACCTCGCGCAGGGCTTCGCGCGTGTTCGCGGGGTCCATCTGGTAGCCGCGACGGTCGCCGAACTGCGGTGCGGAATCGGCGGCCTCGCGGAACGGGCCGTAGTAGGCGGACGCGTACTTCGCGCTGTACGCCATGATCGGCAGCGACTCGTGCCCCGCGGCGTCGAGGCCCGCACGAATCGCGGCCACCCGTCCGTCCATCATATCCGATGGCGCGATCACGTCCGCGCCGGCGTCGGCGAGGCTCACGGCCATCCTCGTCAGCAGGTCCAGCGAGGGGTCGTTGTCGACCTCGCCGGTGGGCGTGAGCAGGCCGCAGTGGCCGTGGTCCGTGTACTCGCAGAGGCAGACATCGGCGACAACCGCGAGGTCCGGGTCCGCGCGCTTCAGCACGCGCGTCGCCTGCTGCACGATGCCGTCGTCGGCGTAGCCCTCGGTGCCCGCGGCATCCTTCGAGGCGGGGATCCCGAAGAGCAGGACGGCGCGCACGCCGAGCGCTCGGAGCTCCGCCGCCTCGCGCTCGAGCTGGTCGAGCGACAGCCGCGACTGGCCCGGCATCGAGGAGATGGGCTGGCGCACATCGACGCCGTGGGTGATGAACAGGGGGTAGATGAACGTGGCGGGATCGAGGCGGGTCTCGCGGACGAGGCCCCGCAACGCGGCGCTGCGCCTGGTGCGGCGCGTCCGTTCGAAGGCGCCGAGCTCGCGTCCCAGCTGGATGGTCATCGGACAGCTCCCTCTGACGCGGTCGTCCGCGTCGACGCTTCTGCTTCCCGCAGCGTATCCCGCAGTGCCGTGACGAGCCCGGGCACCGAATGCACCTCGGCTTCGCGGGCGACGGTGAGGCCCGCCTCGCGCGCGCTCGCCGACGTCGCCGGTCCGATCGAGACGGCGCGTGCCGCCTCGAGGCCGGCGCGGGCGGCGGCGTCCTCACCGAGCACGGTCAGCAAGTTACGCACCGTGGAGGAGGATGTGAACGCCACGGCA
>CADEHD010000077.1 GCA_902827055.1 uncultured Chloroflexota bacterium
TGGGGTATGTCAAACCTCGAGCACGGCATAACGGCAACAGGTGAGCGCCCCATGACGTCGAACCCCAGCACCGAACAACTCCAGGCCCGCCTCGGCCGAATCGAGGGCCAGATCCGCGGCATCGCGAAGATGCTGGAAAGCGGGCGCGCCTGCGAGGACGTCGTCACCCAGCTGATGGCCATCCGCTCCGGCATCGATACGGTCGGCGGGCTCGTGCTGGACCTTCACCTGGGCCAGTGCATCGAGGGCAACGACTCTCAGTCGCAACTCGAGTCGCTCCGTGACTCGCTGAAGCTCTGGTGGCGTTTCGCACCGGCGTCCGGCCTCAGCCACGTCGAGGGGGAGGCGTCGCCCTGGCCACGCGTCACGTAGTGCGTGAGTCGCCCTCGCGGGCCCGCGCCTAGCCGCTCGCGCGCGCCGCGTCCTCGCTCGTGCTCGTCGCGCCGATCGCCGGCTCCAGGTCAATCGCCCGACGTAGCTCGTCAAGCATCCGGGCCTCGGCAGCGGCGGCTGCGGTGAGCACGGCGCCTTCGACGGCAGTCGCGTCGCTGCGGCCGTGGCCCACCATCACGATCCCGTTGACCCCGAGGAGCGGCGCCCCGCCCGAGCGCCGGTAGTCGAATTCATGGTGCATCCGGCGCAGCGGCGACCTGAGCAGGGCGCCGCCCAGCATCGCGAAGGGGGAGCTGCGCGCCGCGCGCGCGAACTGGTCGAACATCATCGTGATCGTGCCCTCGAGGAGCTTCAGCGCGACGTTGCCGGTGAATCCGTCCGTCACGATCACGTCTGCGGAGCCCGTGACGATCTCGCGCCCCTCGACGTTGCCGACGAAGTCGATGTCCGAGGTCTGCGTCAGCGCCTCGTGCACCTCGATCGTGAACGGCGAGCCCTTGGATGGTTCCTCGCCGATGTTGAGCAGCCCGACTCGAGGGGCGGCCACACGCTGGACGTGCCGCATGTACGTCGTCCCGAGCCGCGCGAACTGCAGCATGTGCGAGACGCGCGCCTCTGCGTTGGCGCCCACGTCGAGGAACAGCACGGGGGAGCCGGGCCGCGGGAGCAGGAGCGCCAGGGCCGGGCGCTCGACGCCGGGGAGGCGCCCCAGCACCACGAAGGCCACCGCGAGTACCGCGCCAGTGTTGCCCAGCGAGACAAACGCCTGCGCCTCGCCGCGCTTCAGCGCCTCCATCCCGACGTAGATCGAGGAGCCGCGACGAGCGACTGCCTCGCGTACGGAGTGCTCGCCAATTGGAATCGCGTCGGGGGCGTGCACCACGGTGACGAGTGGGTGCGTGCCGCCCAGGCGCGTCAGTTCCGCCTGCAACGTGACCGCGTCGCCGACCAGCAACACCTCGACGCCGCGCCGCGCCGCGAGGAGCGCGCCCTCGACCGTGGTGCGAGGCGCGAAGTCGCCACCCATCCCGTCCAGGATGACCGCCGTCATGGGTCACTCTCGGCTTCTGGATGCGCGAAGGTGACGATGAGGCGCTGCGCGCCGTCGTCATAGGGTGACCCATCGTAGTCCCCATGGACGGCAACGGCCTCCAGTCCGGCGGACCGGCCCGCGAGCACCAACTCGGCGAGCGTGTACGTGCGCATCGTGAACTGCGCCGTGCGACGCCGAAGCACGCCGTCAGCCGTCTGCTGATCGAAGTGCCACGTCACCTCGCGCAGCCCGAGCGCCGGCGCGCCCACCGAGGACACCCACTTGGTCACGTGGCCGTCCTGCCAGGGGCGGGTCCAATGCTCCAGCACCGGCTGCGGCCCCGCCTCGAAGTCCTCCGGTCGCGGCGATTCGACATCGACGACGGCAACGCCATCGGTCGCCAGGTGCGCGGCGAGAGACGCGAACGCCTCGATCACGTCGTCGACCGTCTCGAGGTGCTGTAGCCCGCCAAGCGGCACGAGCACGAGCGCAAAGGTCTGTCCGAGGGCGAGTGATCGCATGTCGGCCGCGCGCCAGGTCACGCGCTCGGCCCCCTCGCGGGTCCGAGCCAGCGCCAGCATCGCCCGGCTGAGGTCGACGCCAACGACCGCGGCGCCCGCGCGCGCGAGGGCGGTGGCGACCCGCCCGGTACCGCAACCCAGCTCAAGCACGGGGCCCGGATGCTCCTCGGAGAGCGCGAGGTACAGGTCGATGTCCTCCTCGTACCCCTCGAGATCGAGGTCGTAGAAGGGAGCAATCACCTCGATGGGGTCGACGTCTCGCGAGCTATCCACGCCTCGATGCTACAGCGTGCCGCCGTCCCAGTCGGGTGCTTGACGTCATCCGGTCGGACGGGGAGCATCGCGCCCATGGCAGACGGGCCCCCTCACGCACCATGGTCTGCGCGCTGGCGCGCGCTGATTCGCGATGTGCCGGACTTCCCTCAGCCTGGCATCGTATTTCGCGATATCACGCCGCTGCTCTGGGACAGCGCTGCCCTCCGAGCGGCCAACGACGCCCTCGCCGAGGCCGGCCGCACGCTCGGAGCCACCGTGGTCGCCGGCATCGAGGCGCGCGGGTTCTTGTTCGGCGTCCCCGTGGCAGAGCGTCTGCGCGTGCCGTTCGTGCCGCTGCGCAAGGCCGGCAAACTCCCGGGCGGCCGCGCATCCGAGCAATACGCCCTCGAGTACGGCACCGCTGTGCTCGAGATCCACCGGGAGCCCTCGATCGCCGGGCAGCGCGTGCTCCTCGTCGACGACGTCCTTGCCACGGGCGGCACCGCCGCGGCCGCCGTGCGCCTCGTCCGCCAGCTGGGCGCCGAGCCCGCCGGGTGCGCCTTCCTCATCGAACTGACCGCGCTCGGCGGACGCGCCCACCTCGAGGTGCCCGTGGCGGCGCTCGTCGCGTACTGACCCCTCGTAGCGCACAAAGGCGCTGTTCGAGAACACGCGGGTGGCCATACCATGGCCTGGATGTCGAACGCTCGTTCTCCTGAGGCGCCGTACGAGGTGATTCGCTGGCAGGGCGGCCAGCTCTCGGTCCTCGACCAGACACGACTGCCGTGGACCGTGGAGCACGTGCCGATTCAGGATGTCGCCGCCGCCTGCGAGGCGATCGCGACCATGCGCGTGCGTGGGGCACCGGCAATCGGCATCACAGCCGCGTACGCCCTCGCGATCGAGGCGCAGCGGTGTGCTGGCGCCTCCGCCGCAGCCGCGCGAGCCCAGGTCGAGCGCGCTGCGGCGGAACTCGGCGCGACGCGCCCCACCGCCGTGAACCTGCGGTGGGCCCTCGAGCGCGTCACGCTCGCTACTCGAGACGCGGTGGATGGCATCGCCGTCGCGGCAGTGGCGACGACGACGGCCGAGCGCATCCACGCCGAGCAGCTCGAGGCTGATCGACGGATGGCGGCTGCCGGCGTTGCCCTCCTCGACGCAGTCCCGCGGGGGAGCGCCGGGAGCGTGATCACGCACTGCAACACGGGCCCACTGGCGACAGGCGGACTGGGCACCGCGCTCGGTGTCATCATCGAGGGGTACCGTCGCGGACTCGTCGGGCATGTGCTCGTCGACGAGACCCGGCCACGCCTGCAGGGCGCCCGGCTGACGTCGTGGGAGCTGCAGCAGCACGGTGTGCCGCACCACGTCATCGCCGACGGCGCCGCGCCCGGGCTCATCCCGGGTCGCAACGTACGTGCGGCGTTCGTGGGCGCCGACCGGATCGCCGCGAATGGCGACACGGCCAACAAGGTCGGTACGTTCGGGCTGGCGCTGGCGTGCCAGTACCACGGCGTGCCGTTCTACGTCGTGGCACCGCGCTCGACGGTGGACCTCGCGACGCCCGATGGCGCAGCGATCCCCATCGAGACACGGGACGAAGACGAGGTCCTGCGCACCATCGGAGCGGAGCGCGCGGCACTCGCCGCCCCTGGCGCACGCGCCCTCAACCCCGCCTTCGACATCACGCCCGCGGAGCTGATCACGGCCATCGTGACCGAGAGCGGCGTCGTCCGCCCTCCGTTCGGCCCGGCGCTGCGCGCCGCACAGGAGACGCCGCTCGGATGACTCTGCGCCGTGCCGAGGACATTGAGGTAGAGCAGCGGGGGGCATGGTTCTTCCGGAGCGTCGTCATCACGACGCCGAACGCCACGTTCTCCCTGCGGGGCCGCCGCCTCCGCGAGCTCGAGGAACAGCGAGTGGGCGGCGCCGCCCTCGTCGGAGAGTCCCGCGGGCGACGGCTGTGGTGGGTGGGCGACGGGTTCTACTGGGACGCGGACGGCCTCGACGCCGAGCACGTCGCGCTCGAGGTGTGGGATCGCGCACGCCGCCGCGAGCACCGCTACGACCGCCTGCGCACGATCCGGGCCCGGGAGGACGAAGCTACGACGACCCGCCGCGAGCGCATTCCCGAGGAGGTGCGCATCCTCGTCTGGGCGCGCGACGAAGGTCGCTGCGTGCGCTGCGGCGCCGAGGATGAACTGCAGTTCGACCATGTCATTCCGGTCGCGAAGGGCGGCGGGAACGCTCAGGAGAACATTCAGATACTCTGTGGAAGCTGCAATCGCTCGAAGAGCGACCATATCGCGTGAGCCGGGGAGCGCTACGCCGTGGGTGAAGTTGGAGCGCAGCCGGCGGCTGAACTCGCGGTCATTGGCGGCACCGGCTTCTACGAACTCCCCGGACTGACCGTCACCGATCGGGTGCACGTCCCCACCCCGTGGGGGGAGCCGAGCTCGGCGATCACGCTGGGGTCGGTGCATGGGCGGCGCGTGGCCTTCCTCGCCCGCCACGACGCCGGGCACCGCCTGCTCCCAGGCGAGCTGCCCGCCCGCGCGAACATCTACGCCCTGAAGCGCCTCGGCGTCTCGCGCATCATCGCGGTCTCGGCGGTCGGGTCGCTGCGCGAGGAGATCGCGCCGCTCCACGCCGTCGTGCCCGACCAGCTCATTGACCGTACGCGAGGCCGCGACAGCACGTTCTTTGGCGAGGGCATGGTCGCGCACGTGGGATTCGCGGACCCGTTCTGTCCCGACCTCTCGACCGCCCTCGCCGCCGCTGCCAACGCCGAGGGCGCGCGAGTGCACCGCGGAGGCACGCTCGTAGTCATCGAGGGGCCCGCGTTTTCCACGCGCGCCGAGTCACAGTTGTACCGCTCGTGGGGCGCGTCGATCATCGGCATGACCGCCCTGCCGGAGGCCAAGCTCGCGCGGGAGGCCGAGCTCTGTTACGCCTCGCTGTGCTTCGTCACCGACTACGACGTGTGGCACGAGACAGCCGCCGACGTGACCGTGCAGCTAGTGCTCGAGCACCTTGCGCAGAACGCCGCGCGCGGCAAGGCGATCGTGAGCCGCGTGATCGCTGGCCTCGACGGCGAACCGGACTGCGAGTGCGGACGCGCCCTCGACCACGCGCTGGTGACCGCCCCGCACCTCGTGCCGGCATCGACGCGACGACGGCTCGACGCCATCCTCGCGAGGCACTGGGGCGACGCCCCGTGACCGACGCCCTGCAGCAACGGGCGGTCGGGGCGCCCTTGATACCGATCCGCCAGCTCCGCGACCGCAGGCGACTCGAGGCACTGCTGAACGGGGATCGCGCCTTCGCGGCGTACGCACTCGGGCACCTCGAGCCAGGGCCATTCGAGCTGAGCCAGTTCTGGGTCGCAGACGCGCCGAGCGGCACGGGCGTGGTCCTCGTCTCGGACGCGATCGGCGCCACTTTGATCACGAGTGGCGATGCGAACGCGGTGGCCGCCATCCTGTCGCTGCATCCCGGCCCGCGCCTCGCCTACCTGTCGACAGCCGCGCCGGAGCACATGGGCGCGATCAGACGCTGGCACCACGTGGACGATCCGCTGACGATGCGCCGCATGTCCGTCAGCCGCGGCGCGTTCACGCCAGTCGACAGCAGCACCACGAACGCAATCGCACGGCGGCTGTCCGATGCCGACATCCGCTCGATTAACGCCCTGTACGCCCTCGATGACCGTTCCGGGCAGTACAGCGGACATCAGATCAACAACGCCGTGTATTTCGGCGCCTTCATCGACGATGAACTCGTGGCGATCGCCGGGACGCACGTGGTGTCACCGATGATCGCGATGGGAGTCGTGGGCAATGTGCTCACCCACCCCACCTTCCGGGGTCGTGGACTGGCGACTTACGTCACATCGCGGGTAACTTCTACGTTGTTCACCATGGGCTGCGAGCAAGTCGTGCTCACCGCGGACCCGGAAAACACGCCTGCGGTGCGCGCCTACGGGCGCCTGGGCTACGAGGTCGGCGCACCCGTCGTCGAGGCCCGACTCCGCCGGCGCGATCCGGTAGGACTCGGCGCGTGGTGGCGTCGCATGAAGGCGGAACACATCCAGGGGTTCGAAGCGGTGCGAGCCGCTCCGCATCCACCGCGCCCGGCCGAGGGTGCACCTGAAGCTGGCAAAGGACGTACAGGATGACCACCGAGGCCCAGGCGCGACCACCGCTCCCCGACACGCACTTCGATGTCGCGGACGTCAACCTCGCCGCCGCTGGCGTGCAGCGCATCGAGTGGGCCGCCCGCGAGATGCCCGTGATCGCCCAGATCCGCGAACGCTTTGCGCGCGAGCGGCCGCTGGCTGGCGTCCGCGTCGCGGCGTGCCTCCACGTTACGTGCGAGACCGCGAACCTGATGCTGGCGCTGTGCGACGGGGGTGCCGATGTGCGCCTCGCCGCCTCGAACCCCCTGTCGACGCAGGACGAGGTCGCGGCGGCGCTCGCGGTCACGTACGGGATTCCGACCTTCGCGATCAAAGGTGAAAGCACCGAGACGTACTTCCAGCACCTGAACCAGGTCATCGCCGACGGCCCCCAGATGACGATGGACGACGGGGCTGACGTCGTCGCGATGCTGCATCGGGACCGACGGGACCTGCTCGCGGGGGTCGTTGGTGGCACCGAGGAGACCACGACGGGTGTGGTGAGGCTGCGTGCGCTCGCGGCGGAGGGGAAGCTCGCGTACCCGATCGTCGCGGTGAACGACGCGGAGACGAAGCACTACTTCGACAACCGGTACGGCACGGGGCAGTCCACCCTCGATGGCGTGACGCGCGCGACCAACATCCTGATCGCCGGGAAGACGATCGTGGTCTGCGGTTACGGCTGGTGCGGACGCGGCGTGGCGAGCCGCGCGAGGGGCATGGGCGCGCAGGTCATCGTGACCGAGGTCAGCCCGCTCGCGGCGCTGGAGGCCGTGATGGACGGCTTCCAGGTGATGCCCATCGCGGATGCAGCGCCACGCGGCGACATCTTCATCACGGTCACCGGGGACATCAACGTCATCGATGAGCCCTCGTTCGCAACAATGAAGTCCGGCGCGATCCTCGCGAACTCCGGTCA
Organism: uncultured Chloroflexota bacterium; assembly: GCA_902827055.1. Classification (GTDB taxonomy): domain Bacteria; phylum Chloroflexota; class Dehalococcoidia; order UBA2979; family UBA2979; genus RBC038. The sequence continues at coordinate 7,299 of CADEHD010000077.1, forward strand.
CTTCGACGCGGAGATCAACCTCAAGGCGCTGGGTGGCATGAGCGAGACGAAGCGCACGCTCCGCCCGTTCGTGGAAGAGTACGCACTCAGCGACGGGCGCAAGATCGTCGTACTCGCCGAGGGCCGCCTCGTGAACCTGGGCGCGGCCGAGGGACACCCGGCCTCGGTCATGGACATGTCTTTCGCGAACCAGGCGCTGTGCGCGGAGTACATCGCTCGCGAGCACAAGAACCTGGCCCCCGGCGTGTACGAGGTGCCACGCGACATCGACTCCGACGTGGCTCGCCTGAAGCTGGCCGCCATGGGGGTGAACATCGACACCCTCACGGCCGAGCAGGCCCACTACCTCAGCTCGTGGGAGCTGGGAACGCACTAGCGCGCAGTCCCGCCTCAACTCGAGACCGCGCCGATTCGAGTACCAGGAGTACATCCGATGACCACGACGTTCATGAGTGCCCCCTCACTGCTGCTCACCAGCGAATCGGTGACTGAGGGCCATCCCGACAAGCTCTGCGACCAGGTCTCAGACGCGGTCCTCGACGCGATCCTGCGCGAGGATCCCGACGCGCGCGTGGCGTGCGAGGCTGCGGCCACGACCGGGGTGGTCTTCGTCATGGGCGAGATCACGACGAGCGCCTACGTCGACCTCCAGCAGATCGTGCGCAACACCGTCCGCGACATCGGCTACAACCGCTCGGAGATCGGCTTCGACTGGGAAACGTGCGGAGTGATCTCCTCGATCAAGGAGCAGTCGAGCGACATCGCGATGGGCGTCGGGCACGCGCTCGAGGCTCGCGAAGCGCACGACGAGGTCGAGAAGTACGACCTCGAGGGCGCTGGCGATCAGGGCATGATGATCGGCTTCGCCTGCACCGAGACCGAAGAGTACATGCCGCTCACGATCTCGCTCGCCCACAAGCTCGTGCGGCGACTCGCCGAGGTGCGCAAGGAGGGGCTGCTGAGCTACCTGCGGCCCGACGGCAAGTCGCAGGTCACGGTCGAGTACGCCTACGGCGTACCGCGACGCCTGGACACCGTGGTGATCTCGACGCAGCACGACCCCGAGGTGAGCGAGGACACGCTGCATCGTGACATCGAGACGCTGGTGATCCGACACGTCTGCCCGCCCGAGTTGATGGTGGACACGCGGATCCTCGTGAACCCGACCGGCCGCTTCGTCACGGGCGGCCCGAT
>CADEHD010000078.1 GCA_902827055.1 uncultured Chloroflexota bacterium
GAGATGCGCTGCCCGTTGAGGCGGCGGTCGGTCTCGAGCTGGGTCTCTCCCGGACCACGGGAGCCGATGGCACCCTCCATCCGCTCGAGGTGTTGCCACTGGCCACGGAGGCGCGGCATCAGGTACTCGTGCTGCGCGAGTTCGACCTGGAGACTCGCTTCGCGCGTCCGCGCGCGGCTGGCGAAGATATCGAGGATGAGCGCACTGCGGTCGAGGACCTTCACGCCGAGCGCGGTTTCCAGCCGGAGCTGTTGTGCCGGCGCGAGCTGCTCATCGAAGATGACGACCCCGTAGTCGGTCTCTCCGCGCGCAGCCTTCACCTCATCGAGCTTGCCCTTGCCGATGTAGGTGGCGGGCTCCGGGTGATCGCGCCGCTGCAGCGTGCGGCCGACGACGAGGGCGCCGGCGGTCCGCGCCAGTCGCGCGAGCTCGTTCAGCGACCCCTCGGCGCTCATCGCGCCGTTCTGGCCGTGATCGAGCCCCACGAGGTAGGCACGCTCGCGCGCGGGCGCGGTCTCCACCAGCCCACGGGGCGGGCGAGGCTGCCTCGGAGAGTGGTTGTTCGGGACGGTGTTGGTAGGGTGGGGGCGACGCTGAGGAATACTGGCCTCGATCAATCACTGGGCGTCAGGATGCGGTTCGCTCCGTCTCAGTACGCCAGTCGAGCATCGGGGCACCTCCTGCGTGCCTACTCACTATACCCCGCGCGCGAACGCGCGTGTGGCACGCCGCGAAGGGGTCACCGACGCCGCGCGGGCACCCATCGAGGGCGTGCGCGTGGCCCGCTAGAATCACCGCATGGCCACCCCTCGAGTCACCGCCGCTGGCGGCCCCGCCGCGCTCGGATACGTGCTGCGCAAGGGCCGGCAGGTGGGCTATCGCCGCCTCTTCGAGCGGCTGCGACTGCAGAACGCCTGCAAGACCTGCGCCCTGGGGATGGGCGGGCAACGCGGTGGCATGGTCAACGAGGCCGGCCACTTCCCCGAGGTGTGCAAGAAGTCGATCCAGGCGCAGGTTGCCGACATGGCGCGCGTCATCCCCGAGGCATACTTCCGCCGGATGCCCATCGACGGCATCGGCCGGCTGACGTCGCGCCAGCTCGAGCAGCTGGGGCGCCTCGGGTTCCCGCTCGTCGCGGGACCGCAGGACACGCACTTCCGCCGGGCGAGCTGGGAGGAGGCGTACGACCTGGTGGAGGCGCGCCTGGGGACTGCCGCTCCGGACGAGGTGTTCTTCTACGCCTCCGGGCGGTCGAGCAACGAGGCGGCGTTCCTCCTCCAGCTCGTGGCGCGGGCGTACGGCACGGCCAACATCCACAACTGCTCGTACTACTGCCACCAGGCCTCAGGTGTTGCGCTCAACGAGGTGTACGGCTCCGGCACGGCGTCCGTCACGCTGGAGGACCTGGCACAGACCGACCTCGTGATCCTCGCGGGCGCGAACCCGGCCTCCAACCACCCGAGGCTGATCACGGAGCTGCTGAAGCTCCGGCGCCGGGGCGGCAAGGTCATCGTCATCAACCCGATGCGCGAGCTCGGCCTGGTCCGCTTCCGAGTGCCCTCCGACCCGATCAGCATGGCGCTGGGCAGCGATATCGCCTCGACGTACCTGCAGCCGCATGTGGGCAGCGATGCCGCGCTATTCCTCGGACTGCTCAAGGGGCTCATCGAGACGGACGGCCTCGACCGCGGCTACATCGAGGCGTACACGGCCGGGTTCGAGGCCGCGCGAACCCAGGCCGCCGCAACCACCTGGGACGAGATCGTGGCCGCCTGCGGCGTCGCGCGAGCAGAGATCGACGCCGTCGTCCGCCAGCTCGCGCAGGCGCGTCGTGGCATCTTCCTGTGGGCCATGGGACTCACGCACCACGCGAACGGCGTCGCGAACGTCGAGGCGCTGGCAAACGTGGCCCTCGCGCGAGGATGGCTCGGAAGACCGGGCTGCGGGCTGCTGCCGCTGCGGGGCCATTCGAACGTGCAGGGCGTCGGATCCGTCGGCGTCGCGCCCGCCATCCGCGAGGCGTTCGCGCGCGGCCTCCAGGAGCGGTACGGCATCGAGCCCGCCGCGCAGGCGGGGCAGCACACGTACGCCTCGATGGAAGCGGCCGCCGAGGGCCGCGTGCAGGCGGCGCTGCTGCTGGGCGGCAACCTGTTCGGCTCGAACCCCGACCGGCACTGGGCTGGGGCGGCGCTCCGCACCATCCCCTTCACGGTGACGATCAGCACCAAGCTCAACGAGGGCCACATCCACGGCCGCGGCCAGACCTCGCTGATCCTCCCCGCGCTCACGCGAGACGAGGAGTCGGAGGCGACCACGCAGGAGTCGATGTTCAACTACATCCGGCTCTCGGCGGGGGGCGCGCCAAACGTCGAGGGCGAGATGCGGTCGGAGGTCTCGATCGTCTCGACGATCGCCGAGCGCATCCTCCCCGAGGGCCGGTTCGACTGGTCCGAGTTGCGCTCGCACCGCGCGCTGCGCGCCGCGATCAGCGCCACGGTCCCCGGGTACTCGTCGCTGCGCGGACTGGACGAAGGCGGCGCGGAGTTCCAGCTCCCCGGCCGGACATTCCACGAGCCCCGATTCGGGACCACGGACGGTCGAGCGCGATTCCGCCCGACCGAGCTGCCCTCGTTCCGGGTCGCTCCGGGCGAGTTGCGCCTGATGACGGTGCGCAGCGAGGGGCAGTTCAACACCGTCGTGTACGAGGACGCCGACCTCTATCGCGGCAACGACCGTCGCGATGTCGTCATGATGGCCGCGGCCGACGCCTCCGCGCGCGGGGTCGGCGAGGGCGACCGCGTCCGCATCGAGACCGCGACCGGGACCATGGCCGCGAGCGTCGCGATCGTCGACATTCGCCCGGGCAACATCGCGATGTACTACCCGGAAGCGAACGTCCTGGTGCCGCGCGTGCTCGACGAGCGGTCCCACACTCCCGCATTCAAGTCAGTTGCGGCACGGGTGACCCCGGTCGACCCACCCGGTGAGGACGCCACGTGACCCTGGTCGATGAGCTGCTTGCCGCCAACGAGGCGTACGTCGCCGGGTTCAGCGCCTCCGGCCTTAAGGTGCGCCCCATCCGGCACCTCGCCGTGCTCACCTGCATGGACTCGCGCTACACCGCGCAGGGCGTGATGGGCTTCGCGCTCGGGGACGTGCACGTGATTCGCAACGCCGGTGGACGCGTCACCTCAGACGCCATTCGGTCGCTGGCGCTCTCCGCGGCACTGCTCGGCACGCGCGGGTGCATCGTGATCCACCACACGAACTGCGGGCTGTTCGGCGCGACCAACGAGGGATTGCGCCGCGCCGTGCTCGAGTACAGCGGTGCGACGACCGACATCGAGGACTTTCACCCGATCGCCGACCTCGACGAGAGCGTGCGCGAGGACGTCGAGCGCCTGCGCGCGCGCCCCGAGTTCCCGTCGGACTACGAGATCGTCGGCTTCACCTACGACGTCGAGACCGGGCGCCTCAGGCACATCGTCTAGGCCATCGCGCGAGCTAGCTCGTCGCCGCTCCCCGAGCCGCCGCGCTGCCGGCCACGTGCCCGCTGGCCCACGCCCACTGGAAGTTGAAGCCACCGATGCGCCCGTCCACATCGAGGATCTCGCCACAGAGGTAGAGGCCCGGGACAACGCGCGACTCCAATGTCTCGAGATGCACCTCGCTCAGCGGCACGCCACCGGCCGTGGCCTCGGCGTGGCTCCAGCCGCGCGTACCCGTAACCGGCACGGCCATCTCGAGCAGGGTGCGCACGAGCGCGCGGCGATCCTCGCGGCGCAGCGTGTGGCCGACGACGGCCCCATCGACGCCGGCCGCCTCGCAGAGTGCGCGCGCCAGTCGGGCGGGAAGCGCACGCGCGAGACACGACAGCACGCTCACCCCCCCGAGGTCGCGCAGCGCGGCATCCAACGACTCGTCGCTGTGCGCCGGCAGCCATGAGACGACCAGCGTCGCGCCCCCATCCTCGAGCGTCGCGAGCTGCCAGTGCCGGCTGATGTCCATCGCGGCCGGGCCCGAGATGCCGAAGTGCGTGCAGAGCAGCGAGCCCTCGATCCGCGCGAGGCGGCGCCCGCTCCCGGCGCGCACCTCGAGGCGGACCGGCACCGCGATCCCGGACAGGTCTCGCACGAAGCACCCCGCCGCGACCGTGAGCCCCACGAGCGCCGGCACAAGCCGCGGCGTGACTACGTGTCCGAGGCCGCGCGCCATCTCGAGGCCGGCGCCGTCGCTGCCCGATCGTGGGAGTGCCTTCCCACCAGTCGCCAGCACCAGGCGTTCGGCCTCGATGATTCCCTGTGCCCCCTCGAGGCGAAACCCACCGCCCTCGAGGCACATGACGCGCTCCACGCGCCAGGGATGCCGCAGGTCGGTGCCCGCCTCGCGAGCCGCGCGCAGCAGCGCGTCGAGCACGGTCCGCGAGGAGTCGGAGACAGGGAAGAGCTTGCCCGTCTCCTCGCGCTTCAGGTCGACGCCGAGGTCGCGAAAGAACGCGACCGTCCGCGCGACATCGAACCGACGCAGCACCCGCCGGATCGCGGGCGCCGTCGACCCTGCGTACGAGCGCTCGTCCACCACGTCGTGCGTGACGTTGCAGCGCCCACCACCGGACACGAGGATTTTCGCGCCGAGGTGCGAAGCGCCCTCGAGCACCACGGCCGGCTGCCCGGCCCGACCCGCGGTGATCGCTGCCATCAGCCCCGCCGCGCCCGCGCCCACGACGACGAGGGGCACCGACGCGGCTTCAGCGTTCATCGTGGCTCCCGGCGCCACCGAGCGGGTAGACTCCCGACCACGCACGAACGGAGCACGCGCATGCCCTCGACGCCCGCCGACACCTTCCGAGCCTGGGCCGCCGCCACCCTCGCGGCGGACATGGAGACCTGGGGCAGCCTCGTGACGGACGACTTCACGTACGTCCACAGCAGCTCGAACCTGGAGACGAAGGCGGAACTCATCGAGGCCTTCACGGTGGGCGGTCGTCGGTATCGCGGCTGGGACATCGAAGGGCTGACCGAGCGACGGTACGACGGCTGCGCGGTCCTCAATGGCATCGGGCACCTGCTCGCGGGGCGCGGCGAGCAGCCCACGCCGCTGAACGTACGACTCACCGCCACACTGGTCCCGGTCGGCGACGGCTGGCAACTCGCCGCGCTGCAGACCACCCGCCTGCCCGAGTAGGGACGCGCGGCCGCTACTCGCGACCAGCCTTCGGGCGACGCGGCGTCCGCGCCGAGGCCTCACCGCGCGCCTGGCAGGCGGCGCAGCGCCCGTAGACCTCCAGGCGGTGCGCGCTCACCTCGTAGCCCGTGCGCAGCGCCAGCTCGGAAAGCAGGTCCGAGATGTCGCACCCCGAGAAGTCGTCCACCGACCCGCACTCGGCACACACGAGGTGGTGATGGTGGCCGACCGCCGTCAGGCGGTACTCGAGCGTACCGTCCGGTCGCACGACCTGGCAGACCACCCCCGCGTCCTGGAGGAGGCGGAGGGTCCGAAACACGGTCGCGCGCCCGACCCCCGGCGCGGCCGACGCCAGCTCCTCGGCGCTGAAGTGCCCCTCCAGGCCGCTGATGACAGAGAGCAGCTCGCGGCGCGGGCCCGTGAGCCGGCGCCCCATCCGCTCCAGGTTCCGCTCCATCGCGATCGTAGAAACCATGGTCAGATCATCCCGTGCGCCCCGCGAATGTCAACGCAGCCCCGAGGCAGCCCCGAGGCAGCCCCGAGCGCTCCATCGAGGCGCCCCGTCGTGCCCGGAGGTCACGCACCGGCCGACGGCCCCTCGGGCGGCTGGACCGCCGTCGCGTGCGGCTCGCCGGGCCGCCTGTGGCGCCGGGCGCGAGCCACGAGCAGCGACATCAGCCCAACCCACGTCACCGCCACCGCAACGAGCACCGGCATCCCGACTCCCCTCGATGATCCCCAACCATCATCGGGGATCGCGGAGCGCCGTGGGTCAGCGCTGCTTCCGCTTCTCCTCGGCGCGTCGCTGGTTCTCGATGGCGCGCTGCACCATCGGGCGCCGCCGCCCCTCGATCTCCGGGAGGTCGGCCGTCGGGTCGGACTCGCCGATGGACGACAGGATGTGGAGCCCGAACGCGCCATAGATGTGCGGCGTGAAGCCCTGGGCGTCCTGCGCCTGGTTGATCGCAAGTTTGATCATCCGGAGCTGGAACGGGTCGTTCTGGGCCACGCTGCGCGCGTACTCCATGACCTCGTCGTCCAGCTCCGCGAGGGGCACAACGCGGTTCACGAATCCGTACTCAGCGCCTTCCTCGGCGGAGAGGAAGCGACTCTGGAACAGGACCTCCTTCGCGCGCCGGATGCCGAGGTCCCACGGGACGGAGAAGTACTGGAAGTTCGTCGGGAGGAAGCGCGTGTCGTCGGCCGCGAACACCACGTCCATCGCCGAGGCGATCATCCAGCCCGCGAAGATGCAGTCGCCGTGTACTGCGGCAACGGTGGGCTTCGGGTGGTTCCGCCACCGCATCGTCAGCTCGATGTTGCGATCCCAGGACCCGCCGTAGCGACCGCGCAGCCCCGCCTCGTCCGGACGCGCCTCGCGGTCCGCCCGCTGCTCCGGGCTCCCGAGGTCGTGGCCGGCGGAGAACGAATCGCCCTCGCCGCGGAGGACCACCACCCGCACCTCGCGGTCGTCGCGAGCGCGCGCGAAGGCGTCGTCCAGCTCCTCGAGCAGCACGCGGCTCTGCGCGTTCTTCACGCGCGGTCGGTTCATCGAGAGGCGCGCCACCCGGTCGACCACCTCGTACGTGATCTGCGTGTAATCCAAGGCTGGGGCTCCTTCTGGTAGACGCTAGTCGGGCGGACCGGAGCCGGTCACGCCCTGGCGCACCAGCTCCTGGTACTCGGCGGCGCTGGTGCCGAGGAAGCGCGCCAGCACCTCGGCCGTGTGTTCGCCCTGGAGCGGCGCGGCGCGAGTCACGGCCGCGGGCGTCCTCGCCAGGCGGAACGGCACGCCGATCTGCGGCCACGTCCCCGCCTCCGGATGCGTCACCTCGGTGACCAGCCCGCGCGCACGGAACACCGCGTCCTCGGCCACCTCGAGTGCATCGAGGACGGGCGCGGCCGGCACGCCCGCCGTCGCGAGGCGCTGAGCCAGCGCATCGCGAGGCTGGTCGGACGTCCAGGCGCGCAGCGCGGCATCGAGGTCGTCCTCGTGCACCTTCCGCGCCGCGTTGTCGACGAATCGAGGGTCGTCGAGCCACTCGGGGCGCCCGGCGATCGCGCACAGCGTGCGCCATTGCGACTCGGACTCCGCCGCCAGCGCGATCCATTGCTCGTGACCGTCGATACCGCCTTCGGCCTGGCCGCGCGCCGGGTAGATCCCGTGCGGCGCAAACGTGCGGTGGCGATTCCCCAGCGGCCCGCGCACGTGCCCGGTCAGCGCGTACTCGAGCGCTGCTTCACCGACCACGGTCAGGTTCGCCTCCATCATCGAGAGGTCGATGTACTGGCCCTCGCCGGTACGCTCGCGGTGGTGGAGGGCCGCGAGGATGGCCGCGAACCCGTACCAGCCGGCCGTCGGGTCCGGGAACATCGAACCCGAGTTCAGCGGGCGACCGTCCTCGTATCCGAGCAGCCCAGACATCCCGGAGGTGGGCTCGATCGTCCCGCCGATGCCGGGCACGTTGAAGTACGGCCCCGTCGCGCCGTAGGCGGAGAGGCTCGCGAGGATGATGTCCGGCTTGATCGCGCAGAGGTCGTCGTAGCCGATCCCGAGGTTACCCAGGACGCGTGGCGAGAAGTTCTCAGCGATGAAGTCGGCCTCCGGAAGGAGGCGCTTGAAGATCGCCATGCCCGCCTCAGTCTGGAGGTCGAGCGTGATCGACTGCTTGTTGAGGTTCACTGCGTTGAAGAGGCCGCTGTTGTTCCAGGGGTGCTGCGCCTCGGAGCGACCTGCCACCCGAGGGGCGAGCGGGGCGTCGTACCCGCCGCGCCACGAGTCCGGACGCTTGCGCACCTCCACCTGGATGATCTCCGCACCCATCATCCCAAGGAGTTCCGTGCAGAACGCGCCGGCCCACGCCTGGGTCAGCACCAGTCCGCGGTAGCCGCTCAGCGGGCCGCTCATGAGTCCCCTCCGGCGCTCACAGGCAAACGCGCACGCACCGCGGCGTCGTCCGCCCCCGGCACTGGCGCCGGCTGCACGAGTGCCCACGGCGTGCGCGACATCCGGAACGGTGGCCCGGGATACTCGGGTCCGGCGTCACCCATCGAGACGGGGCGGGTGAAGTAGCCGCGCTCGCGCAGGTGCACGTTCTCGGTGAGTTCATCCATCGTGAGGACCGGCCCGGCGACGACGCGCAGCGTGGCGAGGGCATCGAAGAGCTGCATCTTCGTCCAGTGCGCCATCCGCTCCTCGACGCGTGGGATGTACTCATCGCGATGCTGCTGGCGATACCAGCTCGCCTCGAACCGCTGATCCTCGGCCAGATCGGTCAGGCCCAGGAGGTTCATCGCGTCGCGCC
>CADEHD010000079.1 GCA_902827055.1 uncultured Chloroflexota bacterium
AAATGCGCTCGCAGAACCCGCTGGAGCCGCAGGACAACAGCCAGTTCTTCACGCAGATGCTGCAGTTCGAGTCGCTCGACGCCATGCAGTCGATGGCGAAGGCGCTCAAGTCCCTCGCCGAGGTCAGCGAGCTCGCGAACGCGAGCACGCTGGTCGGCAAGACCGTCCTCGCCACCCGCGAGGTCGAGCCCGACCCCGTCACGAAGATGCCGCGCCCTCCCGAGCAGATCTCGGGCGTGGTCTCCAAGGTGACCTTCAGCAGCACGGGTGCGCAGGTCCACATCGGTGGGCGGGTCGTGCCGGCCTCGGCGATCACGGAGGTGTCGTGATGGTCGATGCCGTGAACGGCGCCGGCCGCATCGGGAACAGCCCGGCGACGGGCCTCCGCGGCACCACGCGCCCAGCCGCGGCACCCGCCGGCGAGGACTTCCTGCTGGCCCTCGAGCGGAGCCAGCTCGAGTTCTCGAAGCACGCCCTGAAGCGCATCGAACAGCGCGGGCTGCAGATGGACGGGCCTCGGCTGGACCGCCTCGAGCAGGCGGTCGACCGGGCGGAGGCGAAAGGCGCCCGTGACTCTCTCATTCTGCTGGACGAGCTCGCCCTGGTGGTGAGCGTTCAACACCGCACGGTGCTTACCGCTATGGACGAATCGTCTCGAAAGGAGCACGTCTTCACGAACATCGACAGCGTCGTGATCGCGGAGTAGCCACGGCAGCTCCACGAGCTCGCGAGTAGCCCGCCGGCTACTCGATACCGAAACAGGGCGACGGCCGGACCCTCCCCGGGGGGCCGTCGCGATAGGGGATCTCCCGAGGTGGCCCCTCGGGGAGGGAAACGGACTTCGACCTATGATGCGCGCGCTCTACTCCGCCATTGGTGGACTGCGCAACCACATGACCTACATGGACGTCGTCGCGAACAACATCGCGAACGTCAACACGGCAGGCTTCAAGTCCGCTCGTGTCACCTTCCAGGACGTGCTCTCGCTGACCTTGACCGGCGCGAGCTTCGCGACCCAGAGTCGCGGCGGTACCAACCCGCAGCAGATCGGCCTGGGTGTCTCCCTCGGCGGTGTGGACGTCATCCACACCCAGGGTGCGATGCAGGCGACGAACAAGTCGACTGACTTCGCGATCCAGGGCCTCGGCATGTTCATCATGCGCGACGGCGCCCGCCAGTTCTACACCCGCGATGGGGCGTTCGATGTCTCCACGCAGGGTGAGCTGGTCAGCCCGGTGACGGGCTACAAGGTGATGGGCTGGAACGTGAACGCCACGACCGGTCTCATTGACACGACGCTGCCGATCACGCCCCTCACGATTCCGTTCGGCCGCCTGATTGCTGCTCAGCAGACTACGACGACGACGATCGACGGCAACCTCGACGCGGCCACGCTGACCGGTGGCACGGTCACCTCCACGACGCAGGTCTACGACTCGCTCGGCAAGGCGCACGCGGTCACGCTCACGTTCACCAAGGACGCCGCCCCGAACAGCTGGACGGTGTCTGGCGCGAGCACGTCGGGTGACGTCGCCAGCGTCGCGATCGCGCCGGCGACGGTCACGTTCAACTCGACGGGCGCGATCACGGCTCCGGCGCCCCCGGCCCCGCTGGTCGTGACCACGACCTTCAACGCTGGTGTCTCGCAGGCGTCGCCGGTCGTGACGAACATGAACGTCTCGCGGGTCACACAGTTCGCGGCTGCGGGCAACCTCACGACGACGGCGAACAACGGCTACTCGGCCGGATCGCTGATGTCGTTCTCCGTCGGCGCGAACGGTGACATCACCGGCGTCTTCTCGAATGGTTCGAACCGCCTGATCGCCCAGGTCGGCCTGGCGAGCTTCACGAACCCCGGCGGCCTCGAGAAGGTCCAGGCCAACATGTACCAGGAGAGCGCGAACTCCGGACCGCCGGTCATCGGCACCGCCAGCTCAGGCGGCCGAGGTCAGGTCGGTGCGGGCGTGCTCGAGGGCTCGAACACGGACCTGGCGCGTGAGTTCACCAACGTCGTGGTGGCTCAGCGCGGCTTCCAGGCCTCGAGTCGGATCATCGCCACCGCGGACGAGATGCTCCAGGATCTCGTGAACCTCAAGCGATAGGCGGACGGGCGAGGGGGGACGGCCCATGGCCTCCCCCCTCCTCGCCATCATGCGTACTCACTCTCAACGCGCCCACACCCGCGGATTCGATGTGTCCCTCGCGATCGTCGCGCTGGCCCTGCTCGCGGCCTCCGTGGCGCAACCGCGTCGCGACGACCCGTCGCGAGGCGTCCCGTCCCTCGACGGGACGCTCGTCGTCGCGGACCTCCGTGGTCGCGCGCTCGTGGTGCTCGACCTCGCCACGGGTGCATCGAGGCGGATCGCCGTGGACGGCGGGCCCCACGAGCTGCTCCGTCTGTCCGACGGGCGGATCGCGGCGTCGCTGGAGCAGGCAGGGCGCGTCGCGCTCGTCGATCTCGCCTCCGACTCGGTCGACTACCTCGACACGGGCGGGCTCCCGCACGGCCTCCTGCTGGACGAGGACGTGCTGCTCGTCACCGATCGCGCGGCCGGCGCGATCCGCAGGATCCACCTCGCGACCGGCGACGAGCTTCCCTCAATCCCGACCGGCGCGCTGCCCCATCAGCTCGCCGCCAGCGGTCGTCAACTGCTGGTCGCCGACGCCTCGTCGGACACGTTCACCCTCGCGCCCGGTCGCGCGGTATGGCAGCCCGAGGTCACCGAGAGCCTCGCGGTCAGCCCCGATGGTGCACGTGTCGCGTTCGCCGGTGCGCTGGACGGCCGGGTGCGGGTCATCTCCCAGTCCGAAGGCGAGGCGCTGGACCTCGCAGTCGGCGGCAGGCCGGTCCGGCTGGCGTACGACCACGCAGGAACGACCCTCGCCGTGGCGCTGTCAGCTGCGGGTGAGGTCGCGTTCATCGACGCGCTTGGGCACGCGCGCCGCGTCGAGGTGGGCGGCGTGCCCGACGGGCTCGCATTCGACGCAAGCGGCCGCCTCCTCTACGCCTCGGACATCGCCGGAGGAAAGGTCTCGGTCGTCGACGTCGAGGCCGGCGAGGTGCGAACCCGCTTCGAGGTGGGCGTCACCCCGGGGGCGATGCTCTATCTTCCGCCCACGCCGTAGCGAGGCAGGCCGATCGTCCTCGCGGCCCTGTGTGTGGGAGAATGCAGCGATGACGACCGGCACGGGCTCGGCCTCGAGGTGAGCTGCACCTATCCGACCGGGATGTTACGTCGCGCCTGCAGCCGCGGGGCAGAGGCCACCTGCGTCTACTGCGGCGAGCCCTTCTGTGCCGCCCACGGTGACCGGGGAGCGGACTTCCAGGACGTCTGCCATCGCCGCGCCTGCGCGACAAAGGCGCAGGATCTCGAGATGCACACGGCGTGGCGTCGCCGGGTCGCGGTGGCAAACCAGGTGTCGATCTGCGCCCAGTTGGAGTGCAGCGAACGGATGCGGTTCGCCTGCTCGCAGTGCCGCCTGCTCTTCTGCGACACGCATGTACGCGAGCACGACGTGAAGGACACACGCGTTCAGCCGCCGATCAAGATCCGCACGCTCGTGTGCTCGCACTGCCTCGAGCGCCGTCGGGTCTGGGAGTAGCCTCGACACCCCGCATGCACGGCGGCCAGGCGCTCGAGCGGGGTACCGGATATCGAGGCCGGTGCGGTCGCTAGCGTCCGGCGATCACCGGGTTGCGCAGCACCCCGACACCACCCACCTCGACTTCTGCGACGTCGCCAGGGACCATCGCCGCGGTCGTCTCGGGCGTGCCGGTAAACAGCAGGTCCCCGCGCTCGAGGGTCATGACGGCGCTCACCGCCTCGATGCACGCGCGGATCGAATGCACCAGCTGGCTCGTGTCCCCGCTCTGAATGCGCCGGCCGCTGATGCGGCCCTCGACGGGGATTCGTTCTGGCGTGAGCTCGGTCTCGATCCAGGGTCCCACTGCGGTGAAGGTGTCGGCCGACTTCGCACGCCACCACTGCGTGTCCTCGCGTTGCCAGTCCCGCGCCGAGACGTCGTTTCCCGCCGTGTACCCGAAGATGTAGCGGTCGGCGTCGGCGGCCCGAACGCCTCGAGCCCGGCGCCCGATGACGACCACGACTTCGGCCTCGGCGTGCACGTTCGTAGCTCCGGCTGGGATGACGATGTCGTCCCCAGGGCCAATCAACGACGACGGCGCCTTGAGGAACGCCTCGGGCTTCGGTGACACGGAGCGGTCGCCGGCGTGGCTGTGGTAGTTCACTGCCATCGCCACGATCTTCGACGGCTGCACCGGCACCAGGAGTTGCACGTCGACAAGGGGCACGCTGACGCCCGTGCGCGTGAGGCCGCCGAACGGCCCCCCACTCACTAGGTGCGCCGTGTCACCCTCGATCACTGCGGTCGACGTGCGGCGCTGGTGGCGAACTCGAGCGATGCGCATCCGGGACCTCCTCGAGTCGACCTTGCGATGCCGGGCGGGACGCCTGGACGCGCCCCGCCTCGCACGCCGCGCGGCGGAGGATAGCACCCGCCGGGGCGCGCCGCGGAACGTCGGTGATGAGGGGACTCGGGGCCGATGACCGGCGCCGGCGGGGTTTGTTACCGGAAGACGACGGTCTTGTTCGCGTGCACGAACACGCGATCTTCCGCGTGCCACTGCAGCGCGCGCGCCAGCACGGAGCGTTCGACCTCCCGGCCCAGCCGCACGAGGTCATCCCGGCTGTCGCGATGCGAGATCTTCACCACGTCCTGCTCGATGATCGGTCCCTCGTCGAGCTGTTCTGTCGCGTAGTGGGCGGTCGCACCGATGAGCTTCACCCCGCGCTCGAACGCCCGGCCGTAAGGGTCGGCGCCGGCGAACGCGGGCAGGAACGAGTGATGGATGTTGATCACCCGCTCGCGGTAGCGGTTGATGAAGTGCGGGCTGAGCACCTGCATGTACCGGGCGAGCACGACGAGGTCCACTCGGGCCTCGTCGAGGCAGTGCAGCGCGCGGTCCTCCGCCTCCCGCCTGGTGTCAGGCGTGACCGCGACGTGCACGAACGGCAGGCCGAACGACTCGACCTGGCCGCGCAGGCGCTCGTGGTTCGAGATCACGACGGGCACCTCGATGGGCAGCTCACCGCGCTGCCAGCGCCACAGGACCTCCATCAGGCAGTGGTCGTAGCGCGACACCATGATCGCGACCCGTTGCGGGCGAGCGCTGTAGGTGAAGCGCCACTCCATCTCGAAGCGCGGCGCGATCGCGGCACCGAATTTCGCCTCGATGGCCTCCGGCGTGTCCGTCATGCCAGCAAGCGCGAACTCGAGGCGCATGAAGAACCGGCCGCCGGTCGCGTCCGTCGAGTGCTGGTCGGCGTGGATGATGTTGGCGCGGTGCTCGAACAGGAACTGCGACACGGCGGCCACGATGCCGGGACGGTCGGCGCACTGGATCAGCAGGCGCGCGGTGCCGCCGGACGGAAGTGAGGAGGCACTCGCCGCAGCCATGCTCGCATCTTACGGAGCGCCGGGCGCACGCGCGAAGCCTGCGCGCCCAGCTGTCTGCCTAGCCGGCGCGACCGTGGTCGTGGTCGTGACTGTGGTTGCCACCGCGGTCGTGGTGGTGCCCGCTGCCCGAGCCGCCCGAACCGGGCGGCGCGTCGACCTGTCAGCAGCCGGGCTCGCCGTGGTTCCCGCAGCAATTCGAGCGGCGCACGATGCGCAGGCCGTAGTTCTTGAGTGCGAGCCGGAACTTGGTCGCGAGCGGCGCGTCGTACTCGCGCCAGTTGGAGATCACAGCGCCAAACGAGGGGCGTCCGGGGTCCCGATTGAAGAGCGGCATCTATCCTCGACTCGCCCGATTCAGCTCGCCCACGGGGATTTCGAGGACGGCAACGATGTGCCCCGCGTGCACGCCCGCAGCGGTGCGCACCTGCACGTGAGCGCTGACCTCGGCCCGAGCGGTCTCGAGCTCCCGGTCCACGATTTGCACCTCAGCCACCGTCCCACCCTCGAGGCCTGGTCGGGGTGGGCCAGCCTCGAGTCCGGCGCCGGCCACCGCGACCTCGGGCGGCGCGACCAGTGTGGTGTCGGGAGGCAGGACGATCCGCACGTGCACGTGCGCGCGCTGGCGGAACTTCAGGTCCGCTGCGCCCAGCACAGCCTCAAGCGTGACGCCACTCGCATTCGCGGTCGCGCGCGGGAACCCCTCGAGTTGCGGCGCGATTCCGAAGCCGTCGAAGAGGATGAAGGCGGGCACCTCGCGCACGCGAAACTCGCGATGAAAGTACTTCTGCACGACGACGCCACGCTCGTCGAGCAGGTATGACCCGGGAAACGGGATGCCGTATAGCGGGTCGTCGCCCTCGATGAGGTCGTTCACGATCCCGAGGCGGTGCATGAACGCCGATCCTTCGTCCGAGAGGAACGGATATGTCACGCCGTGCTCGTCGCAGAACTGGGCGTTCGCCCCGACGGGGTCGTTCGATATCGCGACGACCCACACATCGGCTGCCTCGAACTGCGCCAGGCCTCGTTGCAGCTCAACGAGCTGCGTGCGGCAGAACGCTCACCAGCGCGACGACCGCTGGAACACCACGAGCGCCCGCCGCCCGGCCCGCGCCTCCTCGAGGTGTACGGCCTCCCCGCGCTGATTGCGGAGCGTGACGTCCGGGAAACGCTCGCCGACAGCGGGACCGGTAGGGAACTCGTCCGTGGCGGGCATGCGCTGAGCGGCAGGCACGGGCGACGCCGAATCGGTCACCGTGGGCACCCTCCCGCCAACGAGCGCCGTCGTGGCCCGCTCCCCCGAGGATAGCGCAGCCGCACATCGCCTACTCAGACGCCGCGCCACGCCTCGCGGGTGCGCGCGCCCAGCGCTGCCAGCATGATCGCCGCCACGACAGCACCCCCGCCGATGGCTACCTGCGGGCCGAGGCTGTCCGCGACCACACCGGCGACGAGCACGCCAAACGGCTGCAGCCCCCAGAGCAGGCTCGAGAGGGACATCACGCGACCCCGCATGTGCTCGGGGGTCTCGACCAGCAGGACGGTCTGCGTCAACGTCTCCACGACCTGCAACCCGAGACCGATGAACAGCACGGTGCCGACGGCCGGCGCCAGGCTGGGGCTGAACGCGAACCCAGCGGTCGCGACGATCGCGAGCGCGATGCCGGCCACAAAGAGCGGCGCACGCCGCCGCGCCCCGGACGCAGGCACGAGGCCAATCGCGCCAATGGCCGCACCCACTCCGGCCGCTGTGTAGATCGCGCCGAGCCCGCCCTCGCCGCTGCCGTAGATGTCGCGCACGAACACGGGCGCCAGCTGCTGCCAGTTGCGGCCCGTCAGGGTCATGACCAGCGCGACGCCGAGGAGGAGCATGACGAGGCGCTCGCCACGCACGTACCGAATCCCGCCGGCCAGGTCGCCGAGCACGTTGAAGGACCCGGCCCGCTCCCGCCGCGGGATGCGCATCGACGCAATCGAGGCCGCGAGCGCGGCATTCCCGATGCCGTTCGCCAGGAAGCAGCCGCCCGCACCGAACGCCGCGAGCGTGGCGGCGCCGGCGATCGGTCCCGCGATGGTGGTCAGGGAGAACAGCGCCACGTTGACCGCGACCGCGTTGGCAACGAGCGTGGGCGGCACGGTGTCGGGAATCAGCGACTGACGGGCGGGGATGTCCATCGCGAAGGCGCACCCCGCGAGGAACGCGAGCACCACCAGCTGCCACACGGTGATGTAGCCCCCGAGGATCAGCCCACCCTCGATGAACATCAGCACGGACACGGTCGTGCGCGTGCCCACCAGCAGGTGCTTGCGATACACCCGGTCGGCGATCACGCCGGAGAGCGGTCCCAGCACGAGGAACGGCAGCGACAGCATGGCGCCTACCAGGGCAACCATCGTGGCGCTGTTCGTCATCTCGAGGACCAGCCAGCCCTGCGCCACGATGATCATCCACCACCCGCTGAGGGCCATGAACAGGCCTCCCAGGAGCAGGCGGAAATCGCGGTACCGCAACGACTCGAGGGCGGCGGGCAGGACGCTGCGACCACTCGCGGGTGGCACCACCCACTGGTCGATGGCTACGGTCCGCCTCGGCGTGGGCGAGTCAGGCTCCGGTGGCGCGGCTGCTGTCAGCTGAGGTGCTTTCGGAACCAGCCCAGGGAGCGCTGCCACGAGTCCGCGGCGGACGGCTCGTGGTGGGCGGGGCCACCGTTGAAGAAGGAGTGC
Organism: uncultured Chloroflexota bacterium; assembly: GCA_902827055.1. Lineage (GTDB taxonomy): Bacteria > Chloroflexota > Dehalococcoidia > UBA2979 > UBA2979 > RBC038. Next base: position 8,203 of record CADEHD010000079.1, read on the forward strand.
CCGGCGCCCTCGTAGAGCTTCACGTCGCTCTCCACGCCAGCGCGTACGAGGGTGTCACGGAGCATCTCGACCTGCGCCGCGGGGATCCCCTGGTCCAGCGCCCCATACGAGCCCATCACCGGCACCTTGATCCGGCCGATCGCCTCGGCGTCGGGCATGCCGCCACCGTAATAGACGTGCACGGCGTCCACGCTCGAGGTCGGTCGGATCGCGGTCGCCAGGGTGAGGCCTCCACCCATGCAGAAGCCGGTGCAGCCGACCTTCGCAACGCCCTTGGT
>CADEHD010000080.1 GCA_902827055.1 uncultured Chloroflexota bacterium
GGGCCGCCGGCAGGGCACCACGGAGGCCATCGATACCAGCGTTGATGCGCTGGTCCGGCTCGGCGTAGACGCCCAGCACCGCCGCCTTGATGTTCGGCACGGCCGCGAGCTCTGGAGCCGGGCCGTAGAAGGGCGCGGCCGCCTTCAGCTCCGGGATCTGCGTCACGGCCGCCCACGTCACACCGCCGCCGAAGCAGTAGCCGGTCATCCCGATTCGTTGCCCGTCGACGCCCTGCTGCGAGGCGAGGAACTTCCGCCCGGCCTCGAAGTCAGCGACGTGGCGAGAGATACCGGCCTGGGTGAGCAGGCCCGACACCCGGTCGCGCTCGATGGTCGCCGTCCCGCCCTCGCGGGCAAGCAGGTCGATCGCGAGGGCGGCGTAGCCGGCCTTCGCGAAGCGGCGCGCGATGTCCGGGAAATGGGCCGTCATCCCGGCGTTCTCGTGGCAGATGAGCACGCCACGGAGCCCCGTCCGCGCCTCGGCGGGACGCGCGAGGTAGCCCGCGATCTGGTCGCTGCCCGAGGCGAACCGCACTGCCTCACCTCGGACGGCCGGGTCGCCCTCCGGGACCGACAGCGCGCTCTTCGCGTTCGGCACGGGCACGACCGTGCCAGCCGGGGTTGCGGCGGCTGTGGCTGCCGTCGTGGCGGCGGCCTTTGCGGCGGAACTCGGCTCGGCGGACGGGATCGCCGACTTCGGGTCCGGGATTTCAGCGGCCCCGCATCCCAGGAGCAGCATGGTGGAAGCCGCGCCCGCCATGCCTCCGGTGATGTAGGCAAGCCGCCGCACGAAGGTGCGGCGGGTGATCTCGCCGGCCCGGTAGTCGTCGTAGAACTCGTTGATCAGGTACTGCTCGAACTTGCCGAACTCGTTGAGGTCTTTGACCTCTCGATCTTGCGTCTGTGCGCCTGGCATCGATGGCTCCCTCGCTGGTTCCCTCTGGATACGCTCCATCCCGCTACCGGGGATGGTCATTCGACCCGCAGGAAGCGCGCGATCCCTCGTGCGATCCCACGGGCCATGGCCTCACGCGCCGGTTCGCTGCGCAGGATCGCGGCGTCCTCGGCGTTGGAGATGAAGTAGAGCTCGACAAGGGCGGCGGGCATCTGCGTCGCGCGGCTCCGGAACTCGCTCGCGCCCGGTGGCAGGAGGGCGTCCGGGTTGCCCCCGCGGCGCAGGATCTCATCGCGAGTGGTGACGCGGTCCGGTCCGAGGACGAACAGCGGGAAGCAGCGCCCCTGGAAAGCGCGCAGGCAGGAGTCGTCCTTGACTCCTCGCGCGACTGCGCCGTAGCCGGCCGTGTTCAGCTCCGCGAGGACTCCGTCGTGCACGGCCTGCGCCAGTCGGAGGTTCTCCGCCGCGTGTGGCCGCTGCGAGTTGTAGTAGACCTCAATGCCGCGTTCGGCGCCCGAGTTCGATCCGTTCGAGTGGATCGACACGTACGCCGCGGCGCGCTCGCTATTCGCGAGGTCCACGCGCGCCTGGAGGTCGATACGCTGCGCCGAGAAGCCGGTGGGAGCGGCCGCGAGTCCGGCGCTGCTCGCGCGAACGTCCTCGCGTCGGGTGAGGACCGGACGGAGGCCGCGCTCCGCGAGCAGTCGTTCGACTCGGAACGCCATGTCGAGGTTCGAGTGCTTCTCGACCACGCCGAAGTTGGCGGCGCCGACCTCCTCGCCGCCGTGCCCCGGGTCGATCACGACCGTTCGCGTGTCGGCGGAGAACTGCACGGGCGGCGGTGGCGGCGGCGTGACGGGCGTGGCCACGCTCGGGGCGGGGCCGGTGATCGAGGGCGGCGCAGTGGGCGTTGCTGTCGCCTGCGACTCGGCGGCTGGCGTCTCGCGGCTGGTCGGCGTCACGATGGTCGTGGAGGTCGATGGGGGTGCTTCCGCCGAGCTCGGAGGGCTGGTCGGGGCGCCGGTTGCGACGACCACGGGCGCGCTCGTCGGTGCTGCCGTCGGTCGCCCGGCGGCGGGCTCGGCACATGCTGACAGCAGCGCGAACGCGAGCAGTACCAGCGCGACGTGTCGCATCACGGGGGCGCGGGCCAGGTGTGGTGCGCGAATGCCCAGTCGAGCAGGGCCGCAGCATCCATGTAGCGCGTCTGGTCATTCAGGAGGACCGCGTAGAGGCGATGGCCGTTCCGCGTCGCCGACGCGACAAGCGTGTGCCCAGCGCTGTTCGTGTAGCCCGTCTTCACGCCGTCGGCGCCGTCGTAGTTGAACAGGAACGAGTTGATGTTGTGGACGGCGTATGACCGTGACCCGCCCACGTTCCAGCTGATCGTCGAGACGACCTCGCGGAACTCCGGGTACTGCATCGCATGGCGGGAGAGCATCGCCATGTCGTACGCCGAGGAGTACCCGACCCGTCCGAGCCCGTGGGGCGTCGCGAACGAGGTGTGGCGCAGGCCCAGCCCTCGGACCATGGCGTTCATCTCGGCAACGAACTCCGCATCGCTCCCGGCAATGTTCCGTCCGAGGACCAGCGCCGCGTCGTTGCCGCTCGGGAGCATCAGCCCGTGCAGCAAGTCGCGACGCGAGAGCCGGTCGCCGGCGTAGAGCCCCATGGTCGTTGAACCACGCATCAGGAAGCCGTCGACATCCGACACCGCTTCCGCATCGAGGTTGCCGTGTCGCAGCACGACGATGGCCGTCGCGATCTTCGTCAGGCTCGCCGGAGCCAGCTCGCGATGCGCGTCCTGCTCGAAGAGCACCGCGCCCGACGCCTCGTCGACGACGATTGCCGAGAGCGCGCCCGTCGCCGGCGGAGCCGGGGCGGCCTGCGCGCGCTGCGGGGCCGCACCCCATGGCTCCGGGTCGAGGCGTGACGGGGTGGTCGAGAGCTCCACGTGCGGAGCGGCGGTGAGTGGATCGGTGCCGGCGGCCTCCACCTGGGTATTGTCGGCGGCCGCGTTCCCTGCCGGGGCCTCGCGCGATGGCGCACGCACCGTCACCGCGTCGGCGGGCGGGCTCGCAGGGCGGGCGTCGTACGCGAGCAGTAAGAGCGCAAGCACGCACGCGAGGCCGCCGATCCTCACGAGGTGCGTCGGTCCGGCTCCGCCACTCATCGACAGATGGTAGCCCGAAGGCTCTGCGCACTGCATACGCAGCGGACTACGTTGCGGGCGGGCTCAACAGATCTCCCAGGGGCACAATCTCGAATCCACGCGCGCGCAGCCCCTCGATGATCGCCGGCAGCGCGTCGGCGTCTTTCGATGCCGCACCGACGTGGAAGATGTAGATCGCGCCCGACGCCGCTCCCTCGAGACAGCGTTGCGCGATCGCGCCAGGCCCCCAGCCGCGCCAGCCCAGGCTGTCGACGGTCCACATCACGGTCAGGCCGTAGCCGGCGGTGCCGACGTCCTCGAGCACCCCCGAGTCGTAGTCGCCGAACGGTGGGCGGAAGTACGGGCGGGGGATCTGCCCGCCGCTTGCCTCGATGGCGCGCTCGGTCCTCGCGAGCTGGGCGTGGCGGTCGCTTGCGGTGCGCGCGACGGTGGTCCACGACGCCCCGGTGAACGAGGCGTGGTCGTACGAGTGGTTGATCAGCTCGTGGCCCTCGCCGTGCATGCGCGTCACCAGGTCGGCGTTGGCCTGCGCCCAGACGCCGGTGACTCCGAAGGCGGCGCGCACCCTCTGGCGCGCCAGCTCGTCGAGGATGCGCTGGGCGTGGCCGCGGTCGGCGCCCGCGTCGAAGGTCAGCGTGACTGCCCGACGCCCGGTCGGTCCTCGCGAGACCACGCGCGATGGGGTCGTGGACGGTGCGGCGGGTTGTGCGAGGACGGGAGGTGCCACAGTTGGCGCTGGAGGCGGTGGTGCGGGCGCCCTCGAGTCCGGCGCGATCGGCGGCGACGCGGTGGCCTGCTGCGACTCGACCGTGGGCGACGCTGCCACGACGACCGTGGGCGAGGCGTCCGCCTCCGCTGTGGCGAGGGTCGCCGGGTCGCCCTTCGATGCCGGGGCGCTGGCGCTCGAGGGGGCGCCATGGTCTGCCGGACCAGCCGCGACGATCGGCGGGGCGGCCTCCGCCGGCGCGACGCCTCGCGGGGCTGACCCGCACGCGGTCCCACCGATCAGGCCGACCAGCACCCCCAGGCGCATCACGTTTGCGGCGGTGCGCCGCCAGGCGCGTTCGTTTGGCCACGGTTTCACAGAATGTTCATCCCCCCGCCCGGACCTCCGCGTACGGTAGTCGAACGGCGCCGTGATTTCGTTGCGCCTCGGGAGGAATGACGATGCGAGGCATGGCGGTCATCGGGGTCCTGGGCGCGGTACTGATCGCCGGCGCGGGCGCGTGGTACGCGATGGCCGGCGGGGACGCCCCGGCGCCGGTCTCCCTCGACGCCGCGGCGTCGAAGCTGCAGGGTTCGGCGACCGGGACCGCGATTCCGAAGGCGACGGCCTCTGTCGTCGCGGCCACGATTCCGAACTCCACCGCGGTTGCCTCCGCCACGGGCGCATCCGCGGCAGCGACGCCCACGGCGGCAGCGAAGTCCGAGCCGGCCGCGGGGGCGCGATGGACTGTCGACGGGGCGAACTCGTTCGTCGGCTACCGCGTGGGGGAGCAGCTCGCCGGCATCGGCGCGAACACGGCCGTCGGCCGCACGTCCTCGGTCAGCGGGGACCTCACCTTCGATGGTCGCGCCGTCAGCGTGCTGCAGGTGAAGGCGGACCTGCGGCAGCTCAAGAGTGACGACAACCGCCGCGACAATTACCTGCGCCGCTCCTCCCTCGAGTCTGACCGCCTTCCCGATGCGACGTTCGTCCTGGCCGAACCGATCGCGGTCTCGGTCGCGGCCGCCGAGGGCGCGGCGATGAGCGCGACCGCGCGTGGCGACTTCACGCTGCACGGGGTCACGAAGCGCGTCGAGATCCCGGTCGAGGGCAAGATCACCGGGGGCAAGCTCCTGGTGGTGGGCTCCCTCCGAGTGCCGCTCGCGGACTACGGCATCGCACAGCCCCGCGTGCCCCTCGTCCTCTCCGTCGACGAGATCGCGGTGATGGAGCTGTCGCTGGTCTTCTCCCCGGCGAGCTAGTTGCGCTCGCTGGCTCGCGACTGCTCCTCGTCGCCGAACATGGCCACGAGGCCGCGGATGAGTTCGTCCTTCTCGGCCGTCGTGAGCCGAGCCTCGGGGTGCGTGAGCAGGAACGGCGGGGGAGGCATCTCGCCCTCGCGCACGGTCTCCGCCGACTCCCCGGCGTCCTCGCTGGGCTGGGTCCACTCCGAGAAGTTGAGCTTCGAGCGTCCCTCGTCGACATCGCGCTGCACGAGCCACGACACCGGCGCCACGTTCGAGTACCACGGCCATTCGGTCTCGTTGCTGTGGCAATCGAAGCAGGCGCGCACGGCCAGCTCGCGCGTGCGAGCGCTGTCCCACGTCGGTTCACTCACCACCGGCGGGTTGGCGTGGTCCCGTCCGTAGGGGACGAGCTGGATGGCGAACGCGAGTCCGACCAGTCCGAGCAGCACGTTTCGTACGAGTCGCATCAGGCCTCCGTCGCACAGCCGCGGTGCACGGCCACGGTAGCCGGGGGCATCCGCCTGTCGATGGCCATTCGTCCGCGGCGCAGGGTGCCCCTCGGGACTCGAGGGGGTAGCCTTGATGACCTTGGGGGCGACCTGTGCTTGCTCGGCTCATGCCTCGGGTCTACGAGGGCTGGATCGTCGTGGGCTCCGCCGGAGTCGTGGTCACGATGATCGGCGCGGCGTTCTTCTACGGCTTCGGCACGATCTTCAACCCGCTCCGCGAGGAGTTCGGGTGGAGCGCGGCGGCCACGTCCTTCGCCTTCTCGCTGCGGCAGGAGACCTCCGGGATCGCGTCGCCGTTCATCGGCATGGCGATCGATCGTCTCGGGTCACGCAAGGTGCTGTTCTTCGGGCTCGCGGTCGTCGCTACTGGCGTGATCGCGATGTCGTTCATGCAGACACTGTGGCAGTTCTACGTCGTGATGGCGCTCATCGCGGTCGGCACCAGCGCGTCCGGCGGGCAGGTCGGGCTGGTGGCGATCGCGACGTGGTTCGAGACGCGGCGCGCCCGCGCGATGTCGATCATGACGGTGGGGGGCGGAGTCGCGGGCACGCTGGTCGTCGGTGTTGCCGCGCTCGTCGAGGCGCTCGGGTGGCGTGGTGCCCTCCGCGCGCTCGCAGGCCTCATCGTCGTCCTCGGGGGGCTGGCCGCGCTGAACGTCCGCTCGAGGCCGTCCGGTCACCCGCAGCCCATGGATGGCCTCGCAACGCGGCCCGGCGAGACGGCCACCCCCTACGAGGACTGGGGCGTACCGGTCAGGCAGGCCGTGCGGTCGTGGGCCTACATCGTCTTTACGTACTCGCTGTTCGCGAATGGGTTCGCGACGACGGCGCTTATCGTGCTGCAGATCCCGTTCTTCGAGTCGCTGGGGATGAGCAAGACGGCGGCCGGGTCGACGGTGGCGGTGTTCACCCTGACCTCGATTCTCGGGCGGTTGGGTGCTGGCGTGCTCGCCGATCGGTTCGACAAGCGGCTCGTGCTCGCGGCGTCCGTGGGCAGCGTTGGCCTCGGGATGCCGCTGCTCGCGATCACCCACACCTACTGGTCAGCACTCGCAGTCATGGTCCTGCTCGCCCCCGGGTTCGGCGGGGCGATCCCCGTGCGGCCGGCGATGCTCGCGGACTACTTCGGCACCCGGTACTTCGGGACGCTCAATGGCATTACGGCGCTCATCACCACCTTCGGCGGGTTCGGGTCACCCATCCTCGTGGGGTGGCTGGTCGACCGCACGGGGTCATACGACCTCGGGTGGATCATCTGCGGCGTCATCGGCCTCACGGCGCTACCTGCCGCGCTCGCTTCGCGCCCGCCGCGCGCACTCATCGAGATCCACCGGCGCCCGTCGCCGCCCCTCGGAGCGGGGGCGGGCTGAGTCGGGCCCGCCGCCCGCCGAGAAGCGATTCGTCGACTACGGGCGCTGGAAGAGCTCCATCAGCACGAAGTTCGTCGCGAGCGGGTGCACCCACACATTGCTGCTGTTGGGCGCGCGGTTGACGCGCCCGCCACCGGCCTCGACCTGCTTCGCAATGGCGTCCGTGTCGGGCGTCTCGAAGGCGAGGAGGTAGATGCCCTCGCCGTGCGGGTTGAGCGGGTTCACGCGGTCCTGCATCAGGCGGTAGATCGGGCTCTCCTCGGAGGAGGGGCAGATCAGGTGACAGAACGTCTGCCCCTCGTAGCCGAGGACCACGAAGTCGAAGTTACCGATGTTGTTGTGGGCCTTCTCGGCGACCACGCTCAGGCCTAGCCGGGCCTGGTAGTTCGTCACCGCCTCGTCCAGGTTGTGCACGGCCACGGTGAAGTGCTTGAACGACAGCACGCGTCTCTCCTCGTCCCGGGGAGCGTTCCCAGGGGAGTGCTCCCAGCTGGCTGATTGGCCGCCGCAGCATACGCGCGCGTCCACGACCCGACCAGCCGATGAAGACCCTGGCGAGCGCGACCCCGTGGCTAGAAGAGCGGACCGCCCGGGTCGAGGACCGTCCGGTCGAGCCCGATCAACGAGGGGCGCTCCTCGCAGTACCCGTCGTTCTCGCACTTGTCGAACTGGAACGCCTGGCGCTCCTTGTCGTAGTGGATGGTCCAGGTGCCCAGCACGTTGCCCTCGAGGCCGCGCCCCAGCTGGTCCTGCAGCACCTCGATGAGTGCCTGCAGCTCTTTCGAACCCATCGGCCGTTCCCTCCTCGATCCCGTGGATGCCGAGTATAGGTCGCCGCTGCTCCGTCTCAGGACGGCCACGGGTGTGGTCAACTGCGGACGCATGTACTCCACGGACACGCACGTCTGTTCATGCTCTACAGGTGGTGTCCACAGCTGCTGTTCATGGACGTATTGACATTCCACAAACGGAATGATTCTCTACGCCCAGCCGAGGTGACGGTCGTGTGCCGTTAGTCCCGGACAGCGAGGGAGCTGGCATCGAAATGGCTGAGAGCAACTACTGGAGTCGCCGCGTCGGCCGCCGTACCGTCCTGCGCGGTGCGGGTGTTGGTATTGCCGGCCTTACGGGCGCCGCACTGCTCGGATGCGGTGGCGGTGCCGAGGAGGCGGTCACGCAGGTTGCGATCACCCCTCCACCCAGCCGTGGCACATCGCTCTTTACGAAGGAGCAGTACCCGTCGCAGGGCAAGGTGGCCGCAGACCAGGTCCGCCTGAAGCCCGGCGCCTACGAGGGCCCCGTGCCTCCCACCCCGGCCGAGCGCGACGTGCTGGCCAACGGTCGCTACGGCGGCACGGTCCTCACGCGCTACCTCGACCCACCGCACATGGACTTCGCCCGCACGCTGTCGTGCACCATCAACTCCACGATGGACTACACGAAGAACAAGCTCACGCGCGCGGCGATGAACCCCTACGCCGACCCCTACAAGATCCAGGTTGAGCCTGACCTCGCCGAGAGCTGGGAGGTCAACGCGGACGCGACCCAGTTCACGTTCCACC
>CADEHD010000081.1:0-1566 GCA_902827055.1 uncultured Chloroflexota bacterium
CACACGACGCGCCGCGCCGCGCGCCCCGGCGACGCCGCGCTTGCGAATCGCGCACGAGGTGAGTAGGGTCGGCCGCCACGGTGACGCGTCGTGTCGGAGGCGCGCGGAGCGGAGGCCGACATGGCTGGACCCCTCCACGGGATACGCGTCATCGAGGCGTGCGGTCCGATTGGCCACTACGCCGGGCGCCTGCTCGCTGATCTCGGTGCTGACGTCATCAAGGTCGAGCCGCCGGGGGGCGATCCCGGTCGCCGTCACCCGCCATTCCTCGAGGGCGCGCCACCCCTCGAGGCGTCCCTGCCCTTCCTGCTCGCGAACGCCAACAAGCGAGGCGTCACGCTCGACCTGAACAGCGACGCCGGACGCCGGCGGTTCCTGGACCTGCTCGGGAGCGCCGACGTCCTCCTCGAGGACTGGCGGCCACGGGACCTCGCGCGGATCGGCCTCGACGCCGCCCAGCTCGAGGCGGCCGCGCCGTCCCTGATCCGCTGCTCGATCACCGGCTGGGGCCTGACCGGCCCCCGCGCCGACTGGGCGTCGGCCGACATCGTGGGCGTCGCGATGTCCGGGGTGATGCGGCTCGCGGGGTACCCGGAGGGACCGCCTGAGCAGCTCCCCGATGCCCAGGGCTACCACTGCGCGTCGATCGTCGCCGCGGCTGGCGTGGCTGCCGCGCTCCTGCATCGCGAGGCCACCGGCGAGGGCCAGGTGGTGGAGGTCTCGATGCAGGAGGCGCTGTCGATGGCGCAGGAGACCGCGATGATGACCCGCGACATCCTCGGCACGGACCGCGAGCGCACGGGCATCGGCGCCGCCCTCGGGGTGGACATTCCCGGCCTTGGCCTCCACCAGGCGGCGGACGGCCACGTCTACATGATGGCATCGGGCACCGCGGGGAGTGGCTTCGCGGGGCTGCTCGCGTGGATCAGCGACGAGGGGGCGGCCGAGGATCTCCACGATGAGCCGTACGCCTCGTTCATCGCCCGCTCGATGGACCGCGCGACCGTGCTCAGCCTGCTCGCTCGCGATGAGACACGCGCCGCGACCCAGGCGCGCCTCGCCCACGTCTCCGAGGTCGTGCGGCGCTTCGTGGCGGCGCGTCCGAAGCAGTGGCTGTACGAGGAGGGACAGGCGCGCCGCGTGCTGGTCGGCATGGTGAGCACACCCGAGGACATCGCTCGCAGCCCGCAGCTCGCCGCTCGTGGCTGGTGGCTCGATGTGGCCGACCCCGCCCGCGGTCTGACCCTGCGCTACCCCGGCTTCCCATGGCAGCTGCACGGCACTCCGGCGTCGCTGCGCCGAGCCGCTCCCACGCTCGGGGAGCACAATGACGAGGTCCTGGGCAGTACCGCGTCCGAGGTGCAGCGCCCGCCGACGACCTCGTCCATCGCCAGCGCCAGCCCCGGCGCGCGCCCCCTCGATGGCGTGCGTGTCCTCGACCTGACGTGGTTCGGCGCCGGACCGATCGCAACCCGCGCGCTCGCGAGCCTGGGCGCTGACGTGATCCGCGTGGAGACCTCGAAGCGTCCTGATGGCCTGCGCGTCGCCGCGCCGCGTCCGCCCGGC
>CADEHD010000081.1:1576-8388 GCA_902827055.1 uncultured Chloroflexota bacterium
CACCAGCCTCAACGTGTCGGGCTACTACAACAACTTCAACGCCGACAAGCGCTCGGTCGCGATCGACCTCACGACGCCCGCGGGCCACGAGCTCGGCCTGCGTCTGGTCCGCTGGGCGGACGTGTTCATGACCAACATGACGAACCGGGCGGTTGCGAAGATCGGTATGGACTGGGCCACCGTCTCGGGGGCGAACCCCTCGATCGTGGGCCTGTACCAGCCGATGCAGGGACTGACGGGTCCGCATGCCGAGTTCCAGGGGTTCGGCGCGATCCTGTCGACGATCTGCGGGGTCAACCACCTCGCAGGCTTCGAGGCGAACCCGCCGGCTGGCGTCGGTTCGAACTACCCCGACTACGTGGTGAACCCCCTCCAGGCGGTGACGGCGCTCGCTGCTGCCCTGCGCCACCGGCGCCGAACCGGCGAGGGGCAGCTCATCGACATGTCCCAGCTCGAGTCGTCGACGGCCGCGATGGCGGGGCCACTGTTCGCGACCCTGAACTCGAACTACCGCTACCAGCGCGCCGGGAATCGAGTCCCGCACGCGGCGCCGCACGGCGCCTTCCGGGCGGCGGGCACCGATGAATGGCTCGCGATCGCCTGTCTCGACGACAGCCAGTGGGCGGCCCTCGCGCGGGTGTGCGGCCACGAGGAGTGGACCGCCGACCGTCGGTTCGCTGACCTCGAGGCCCGCAAGGCCAACGAGGATGCACTCGACGCGCTGGTCGGCGCATGGACCGCGGGCCGCGATGCGCCCACCGCCATGCACGAGCTGCAGCAGGCTGGCGTGCCTGCGGGCGTCGTACAGCGCGCGTCGGCCGTGCTGGCGGACGCGCATCTCGCCGCGCGCGGGTACTTCGTTCGGCTCGACCACGCCGAGGCGGGCGTGCGCGTCTATGACGGCCCGCCGTTCCGCCTCTCGAGGACGCCCGCACGCCTCGACCGAGCCGCGCCCCTGCTCGGCGAGCACACGTTCGAGGTGGCGACGACCGTGCTCGGGCTGAGTCCCGCGGAGGCGGCCGCGCTCGTCGCCGACGGCACGCTGACCTAGCCGGGCCGTCACGCCTATCGAGGGGGCGGTCGTTCCGCATCGCATGCGTGCTAGGCTCGCCCGCATCGACGAAGGCACCCGACGCGGGACGCAGGCGAGGAGGTTCCATGCGCGCATGGCAGCTCGTGGGACATCGGCGCTTCGAGTTCGTCGACACTCCCGTTCCAGACGTCGAGGACGGACAGGTGATGATCCGGGTCGAGCACGCCTCGATCTGCGGCAGCGACACCCACGTGAACTACGACCCCGTGCTCCCCGAGGAGCGCTACCCGCTCCCCCCGGGGTCACCGTGCCACGAGGTCGTGGGCACCATCGTGGAGTCGCGGCACCCCGCGCACCGCATCGGCACGCGCGCGATCCTGCTCCCCGAGAACAACCCGGGGCGCGGATACACCTCGGGAGGCCTCGCCGAGTACCTCGTCTCGGGGAAGGTGATCCCGATCCCCGATCACGGCAGCAGCGCCGACTGGCTGATGTGCCAGCCGATGGGCACCGTCATGTACGCCACGCAGGAGTGGGGGAACGCAGGCGGGAAGCGCATCGCGGTCCTCGGGCAGGGCGCGATCGGGCTCGCCTTCACCATGCTCGCCGCGAAGCAGGGCGCGCAGGACGTCGTCGCGATCGATCCGCTCGACTATCGCCTGGCGCGAGCCCGCGAGGTGGGCGCGACGGGGACCGTGAACCCGGCGAACGCGCCGCTCGTCGAGGCAGTGCTGGAAGCGACGCGCGGCGCCGGCGTCGATGTGGTCGTCGACGCAACCGGCGACGTCACCGGGTTGAACTGTGCCGTCGACATCGTCAACCGGTTTGGTCTGATCATCAGCTTCGGGCTCATAGCTCCGAACGCTGTCGTGCCGTTCAATCACGCGACGTGGATGCGCAAGCAGGCGCGGCTTGTGCCGGTGGTGTCGGCCTCGACCCCGACGCCGACGCGCGACATCGAGCAGCTCGTCCGTCTCCGCGAACTCGGGTGGATCGACCCGGCCGCGCTGATCACCCATCGCTGGCGCTGGGACCGCGCTCCCGAGGCGTACGAGATGTACTCGACGCACAGCGACGAGGTGATCAAGGTCGTGCTCGAGGTCGGCTAGACCGGCGCTCGGTGCTCGCGAGGGCGGAGGCCGTCGCCGGTCCGTCCGCCCTCGCGTGGTGTCGCCTCGGAGGCGAGTCCGCCTAGAGGTTCAGCGTCGGGCGCGCCGGCAGGGGCTCCATCGGGAACTGCTGCGGGAGATCGAGCGTCGGAGGCATGGGCACCTCGATCAGGTGCGGTGCGTTCGAGGCCAGGGCGCGGTCCAGCGTCGAGCGCAGCTCGGCGGGGTTCGTCGCCCTCGAGGCCGGCACCCCGAAGAGCTCGGACAGCTTGACCAGGTCGGGGTTGAGCAGGTCCGAACCGATCGTGTGGTCATTGAATCGGACCTGCTGGATGCGCCGCACGTTGCCGAAGGCGTTGTCGTTGAACACGATCGCGACCAGCGGGATCTGGTGCTTCGCCATCGTCGAGAGCTCCTGGACGTTGTAGAAGAAGCCGCCGTCGCCGTTGATCGAGACGACCTTGCGATCCGGGTTGCCCACCTGCGCGCCGAGGGCCGTCGCAAACCCGTAGCCCAGCGTCCCCTGGTACCCCGAGGTGAGGAACGACCGCGGCTCGTAGACCGGGAAGCCGCCACCCTGCGACCAGTACCCGACCTGCGTGCTCTCGCTCACCAGCACGCCGTTGTCCGGGAGCACGTCGCGGATCGCGAGGGCGTAGTCCGCCTGCGGTGAGAGCTGCGCCATCTCGGCGGCAATCCCCTGCTGCAGCGCGCGCAGTTCGCCCTCCCTCGAGGGCCGGGCGCGGTTGTGCCGGGGCACCCGCGCCGCCAGCTCGCCGAGGCCGCGCTTTGCATCGCCGACGATCCCGATGTCCGGGCGGCGATTGCGCCCGACTTCCTCCTCGTCGATGTCGAGCTGGATGAACGTCTGGTCATCGGGCGCCGCCGCGGAGCGGGGCGGCAAGACGTAACGCGTTCCGACCGCCAGCACGACATCGGCCTGGGGAAGCAGCGCGTTCGCTGCAGCCACCCCGGAGAACGCGCGGTGATCGCGGTCGGAGAGCCCGCCCCGCCCGTTCGCGCTCATCAGGACGGGCGCCTCGAGGACCTCCGCGAGCGCGCGCAGCTCCGCCCACGCCGCGCTGGACTGCACACCACCGCCCGCGACGATCAGCGGACGTTCGGCCCGCCCGAGCGCTTGCGCGGCCCGCTCGAGCAGATCGGGGTCAGCCTCGGCGCGCGAGAACGCCTCCGGCTCCAGGAGCGTGACGTCGCCCACCCGCTCCAGGACGTCGGGCGGCACCTCGATCTCCACCGGGCGCGGCCGCCCTGTGAGGAGCGCGCGCATCGCGCGGTGCACCATCCCGGGGATGTCCTCGGGCGCCATCGCGCGTTCCACCTGCTTGCAGACGCTGCTGATCGTCTCGAGCTGGTTGTTGATCTCGTGCAACACGCCGCGACCGCGGCCGATGAGGTCCGACTGGATCTGGCCCGCGACGGCGAGCACGGGCGACGAGCACGCGTACGCGGTCGACAGCCCCGCCGAGGCGTTGAGCAGCCCCGGACCGGGCACCACGATGAACGTCCCGACCTTCCCCGTGGTCCGCGCGAACCCGTCCGCCATATAGGAGCACGCCTGCTCGTGACGCGTGTGCAGCACCTGGATCGCGTCGCGCTCGTCCCAGAGGGCGTCGAAGGCGAAGTCCATCTGGATCCCGGGGAGCCCGAAGATCGTGTCGATGCCCTCGAGTTTCAGTGACTGCACGAGCGCCTGTCCGCCGGTCATCCGCGTCATGTGAGCCTCCCGCGCACGCAGCCGTTGGAGGCGGGAGTGTCGCACACGATGCGCGATCGTGGTGAGCGAACCACAGTGCGGGAACCCGGCGACACCTCGCGGTCGTCGTGCGTCCGTCGGTGACGGGGGACGTGTGGCCTCGTGATGCCGCGCGTGGTGATGGCTATCATGCGGGCGGCCGAGCGGACTCGGCGCGACCTGGGCGAGTTGCAGCAGGCGAGGTGACCCGTGGCAGCGACGTTCCCGACGATGGAGCCGATCATCCTCGAGGCACGGAGGCGCCTCACGCAGGGCGCCTGGGACTACCTCGTCGGCGGCACCGAGTCGGAGACCACGCTGCGCCAGAATCGCGCGGGCTGGGACCGCCTAGCGTTCAAGCCGCGCGTGCTCGTCAACGTGTCGAAGGTCGACGCGACGACGACCCTGCTCGGGCATCGTCTGCGCATCCCGGTGATCCTCGCGCCGGTGGGCGGCCTCGCGGGGATGACCTCGCGAGGTGCGCTCGCGGCGGTCGAGGCGGCGATGGAGTTCGGCACGGTGCCCGTGGTCAGCTCCGCGGCCGGCCACGAACTCGAAGCCGTCGCCGAGGTGGCCCCGGACTGGCCTGGCCTGTACCAGCTCTATATTCGCGGCGATCGCGACTGGGAGCACGAGATGATCGAGCGCATCCGCGCCGCGCGGTACTCGGCGCTCACCATCACCGTCGACACCGCGGTGGGCTCGCTCCGCGAGCGTCCCATGATCAGCATTGGCGCGGCCACGCCGATGGCTCTCGCGCGCGCGGGCCAGGCGCCGCCGCCGCGCTACGGCGCGATGGTGACGTGGGAGTCGATCGACCGCTACCGCGAGGACGCGCGCATGCCGCTCCTGGTGAAGGGCATCCAGACCGCCGAGGACGCGGCGCTCGCCGTCGAGCACGGCGCGAGCGTCGTGTGGGTGTCGAACCACGGCGGCCGCCAGCTCGACCACGCTCGAGGCAGTGCCGACGCCCTCCCCGAGATCGTGGCGGCGGTCGCTGGTCGCGCCGAGATCGTCGTCGACGGCGGCATCCACCGCGGCACGGACGTGCTCAAGGCGCTCGCTCTTGGCGCGAACGCCGTCGCGATCGGGCGGCTCCAGGGCTGGGGGCTCGCCGCGGGTGGCAAGGACGGCCTCGTTCGCGTGCTCGAGATCCTCGAGGAGGAGATCCTTTCCGCGATGGCGCTGCTGGGGATCACCGCCATCGGCGAACTGGGGCCGCAGTACGTCTGCCCGACCATTCCCGTAACCCCTGCTCACGAGATGAGCTCGTGGCCGAACATCCCCGGCGGTCGGATCCTCTAGTCCCGACGGCGCACCCTCGACGCGCCCCCGATCGGCGTATTCGTGCGCCGTGCAGCGCACAGGTGCGCGGAGGCGTGGCAGAATCGCGCGATGGCACGAATCGCGCGCACAGCCGGCGCCCGACTCGAGCGCGTCCTCGCGGGCGTGCGGCAACTCGCCGACGTGACCACCCTCGAGGACTATCCGCCGGTTGCCATCGAAGTGGCGGACTCCGTCGTCGCCTCTGACGTCACGACGTTTAACGACATCGACGTCGAGGCGGGGCGGATGGTGGTACTAACGCGCCCGTCCGACTTCGTCTACCCCAACGGCGCGCCCGAGCTGCTCGCCTCGCACAGCCACGAGCACCCTCTGATCCGGAACCTCAACGAGACCGGTGATGGCTCCGCGTTCAAGATCTCGGACTTCCTCAGCGCGCGCGCGTTCCACGAGAGCCTGCTGTATCGGGCTATCTACGGCCTCATTGGCGTTGAGGACCAGATGGCGATCACGATGCCATCAGTGCGCCAACACGTCATTGGGCTGGTCGTGAACCGCGGGCGGCGCTCGTTCACCGAGGACGATCGGGCCGCGCTCAACCTCCTGCGGCCGCACCTTGCGCAGGCGTACCGCCTGCTGTCGGAGCAGGCCCGCCTGGCGCGCCTCGTGCGGTCGGCCCGCGCCGCGCTGGAGGATTCGGCAACCCTCGCGATTGCGCTCGGAGAGCCGCCCGAGGAGCTCACCCCGGGCGCCCTTGTGCAGCTCTATCGCTACTTCGGGCGGCCGGGCGCGGCGAGCGCGTTCCCGGACCGCGTCGCGGCGTGGGTCGCGCGCGAGCAGTTCAAGGCCGCAGGCGCCGGCGCCGGGACCGCCCCCGAGTTGCTCACGCCGCTCGTCGCACATCGCGACGGGTACACGCTGGTGGCGCGCCTGCTCCCGGGGCATGACGGCGCCGACGTGATCGTCCTCCGCCGCCTGACCCGCGACGAGCCATCGGCGCGCCACCTCCAGGACCTCCGTCTAAGCACGCGCGAGTCCGACGTCGCGCGACTCCTGTTGACTGGCGCGAGCAACTCCGCGATCGCGGCGGCGTTGCACATCGCGCCCGGCACGGTGAAGAAGCACCTCGACCACATCTACCGCAAGCTCGGGGCGACGAACCGGGTCGCCGCGGTCCGCACGCTCCTCGACCTGCCCGCTGCGCGGTAGGGCGGTATGTGCCGAGGGGCGCACAACGCTGCGCCCCTCGGTCGGATCGTGCGAGGAAGGTCGGTGCTGATGGCTCGGGTTATTCCTTGACGTAGTCCTGCTGGTAGTATTCCTGGCCGAGGTGGGTGATCTGCTCCTCGCCCATGAGCCAGCGGAGGGTGTTCTTCAGCTTGGTCTGCTGGATGAAGAGGTCGTGCTCCGGGTAGACCGACGCGGCGTGCTGGGGGCTCTTGAAGTAGAACGAGAGCCACTCCTGGATACCGCTCATGCCCGCCCGCTTCGCGAGGTCCATGAACAGCGCGAGGTCGAGGACCAGCGGCGCTGCCAGGATCGAGTCGCGGCAGAGGAAGTCGACCTTGATCTGCATCGGGTAGCCGAGCCAGCCGAAGATGTCGATGTTGTCCCAGCCCTCTTTGTTGTCACC